>JAICQI010000560.1 GCA_025937955.1 Pyrinomonadaceae bacterium | reverse complement strand
CTGTACTGGGAGCGGTAGCGACCTGGTCAAACCATGTAAGAAAAAAAATCGTTAGTAAAATTCGCGTCCTTATCACTGACCAGGTCGCTACCGCTCCCTGTACTGACCCGATCCAAGAATGATTTTGGACTTTTGAGGCAAAGCTTCTCAGTGAAATGGGAGGGCACGGAACAGCGTTGTGTTTCGAACAGCATTATCTCCTGTTTGGTTTCAGCCTGACATCAGTTTTCAACCGTTGCCTTAACGATGTAGTCGAGGAGCGGGTAGTTTTCCTTTAAGTAGGCGCTGCCTCTCGTAAAGAGAAGGTCTTGCTTGCCGGCTCGAATTCCACCACCCGAAGTTTCACCGTACCCTGAATACAACGAATCGACGACCTCCATTCCTTCAATGACTTTGGCAATTGGAACAAATGGTTCCTTGTCGTGCGTTGCAGAGTTGTCGCGCAGGTTGATAAACACTTGAGTACTACGTCCGTCTGGATCTTTAAATGCAAAGGCGACGGTCCCGCGTACATTGGATTCTTTCCGAGGATCGTCAGGTATTGTGCGCATCCGCCAGAGTTGAGAAATCCGGGGGTCGCCGTTGATTCCAAACTGCGCCCACATTCCAGGACGAATGCGGAAGACCGCCGACTGATTGTAGTAGCCGTGACGAACGAGATTGTAGAAACGATCAACTCCATTCGGCGCCCACTCGCGTCGCATCTCCATCCAAACATCACCTTTTGTTGTTTGGAGTCGCACCCGACAAACGTCAGGAGCGCGTTGATTCATCTCCGCACTGTCGGGTTTCAATAAAAACCTTGAGTCTGCCTGCAGCGTGAGAGCAAAGAGTGCAACACCAAAACCAATGAGTTTCCAGGTAGCCATTATTCGATCTGCTTTTCGAGATGAAAATTCATTGGATCTACTTTAGCATCTCCGGAAGGGGCCGGTCTTGTGAAGCGGCTGATTAAGATTCTCGCGAAAAGTGAGGAAATGCATGATCTATCGGAAATTAGGACGAACGGGTTGGCGCGTCTCGACGGTGAGTTTCGGCGCGTGGGCTATAGGGTCTGCCTGGGGACACGTGGACTCCGGGGAATCCCTGCGAACGTTACACAAAGCCGTCGATCGCGGCGTTAACTTCTTCGATACCGCCGATGTTTATGGCGATGGGCACAGTGAACGTTTGCTCGCACAGCTCAAGCGTGAGCGCGATGAAGAGATCATCATCGCTACGAAAGCCGGTCGTCGTTTAGATCCTCACATTGCGGACGGCTACAACGCCGAAAATCTCTCGCAGTTCATCGAACGCAGTTTAAAGAACCTCGCAGTCGAAGCACTCGATCTTTTGCAATTACACTGCCCGCCAACTGAGGTTTACTATCGGCCGGAGGTCTTTGCGGCGCTCGACGATTTTGTTAAGCAGGGTAAGGTCCGCTACTACGGCGTGAGTGTTGAACATGTGGAAGAGGCCTTGAAAGCGATTGAGTTCCCGAATGTACAGTCGGTGCAAATCATCTTCAACATCTTTCGGCAGCGACCAGCAGACCTGCTATTCAATGAGGCAGAACGACGTCAGGTTGGTATTCTCGCGCGTTTACCGCTCTCATCAGGCATGCTGACGGGCAAACTAAATACTAAGAGCGAGTTTGCTCCAGACGACCATCGAGCCTTCAACCGTCATGGCGAGGCGTTCGATCGTGGTGAAACATTTTCAGGCGTCGATTATCAAGTGGGTTTGCAAGTTGTTGAAGACCTGCGCGCGCTCGTGCCCGCAGGCACGTCGCTCACCCAATTCGCGTTACGTTGGATCTTGATGCACGAAGCTGTGACCTGTGCAATTCCCGGTGCCAAGCGTCCCGAACAAGTCGAAGAGAACGTGAGCGCATCTGACCTGCCGCCTCTTTCATCTGATGTAATGCAGCGGGTAAAGGAACTTTACGCTGAGAAGATTCGACCACTGGTCCATCACTACTGGTAATCCAATGAAATGAAGCGGATCAAAATCACTTTACACTTCCTCCGAACGAGTACAACGCATTACGCGTGCGAATGTAGATATTGTTCCCCGCAATCGCTGGAGTAGCCCAGCACTCTTCATCAAGATCATTCGTAGCGATAATCTCCCACTGCGCACCAGCCTTTAGTACCGTCACTTTGCCGCTTGCGCTTACCAGAAAGACTTTTCCATCCGCTGCGACCGGAGATGCATAGTAAGCCTCGAGCGCCTCGGGAGTGCGTCCCATCTTCAATACCGCTCCACTAGTCGGATCCAGACTCGACAGAATTCCGCCTTCCTTCATCAGGTACAACACGCCGCGGTAGATCAGTGGCGACGGAATACTCGGGTACGACTTTCGGACGTTCCATACAACATTCGTTGTACTCAGATCACCGGTGCCACCTCGAGCCCCAAGATGTACCGCCGTTACACCGTAACCTCCCACGAGGGAATCACGTACGAAGTCCCACTCGGTACGATCGACATATCCGTCGCCATTGCCATCAAGCCATCCAAAATATCCTTGACGGTCCTTTATCTCGTCGCGGTGAAGCCGTTGATCATTGTCCTTGTCTGACTTCAAGGTTTCGTCGAAAGGCGGCAGGAAAGGCTGTTCGCCACCATCGAAAGCGACGTAGACCATATCGCTCCCAAGAACGGGTACCCCTTTGGGATAGTTACCGATCTTCGAAACCCACCACAGTCGCTCTCCCTTATCGACCGAATAGGCATCGAGAGAGCTTGAGCCTGAGCCGAGTACCAGAATTTGTGTTGGTCCATCCTTTGGTTTGAAAACTGACGGCGTCGAGTAAGCCTCAAAGTTCTGCCGGGGTTTGTTCCACAGCACTTTGCCACTTCGCGAATCGACTGCGACGATGAAGGAGTTCGTACGGTGGTCACACACCATCACGAGTGTGTTGCCCGCCAGTACGGGTGATCCCGCCATACCGTAAAAACTGTTGAACGGGCCCAGCGGGACTCGCCACAGTTCATTGCCGGTTGGTCCATACGCAATCAAACCCAGCTCGCTGAAAAACGCGAATACATTCCTTCCATCGCTCACAGGGCTAGGAGACGCGCCATCATTGGCTTTGTACATTTGCATCTGCCGCGCGCGGACAACGTCGCGTCGCCAAATGATCTTTCCAGTTTTGCGATCGAGAGCGAAGGTGCTGAGTTTTTCGCCTTCAGTTGCAGTAATGAAGACGCGGTCTGCCGTGACAACAGGCGACGATCGCGCAAACGGCAGAGCTGTTTTCCATACGAGATTCTTATTTGGCCCAAACTCAGCCGGCACCGTAACCCCCTCGGCCACCCCGGTGCCATTTGGCCCACGGAATTGCAGCCATTCACGAGTCTCAGAAGTCTTTGCTTTCTGCGCGTATGCGACTGGAGCACAACGGCCAATGAATAGCACTAGCATAACCAGAGTGATGTACGAGAAGGGGTTTGGTTTATTCATGTTCGTAACTCCCGATCTTGTCGAGGGTTTATTTCTCGGGGAAGTGAACTCGCACTAATTGTCGATCGTGTTGACTGTGAGAGTGAAACTCCCACGGTGTCTATACGAGCGAATTCTAATTCCAGATCTGGGAAATTAAATTATGCGGTGATGAGTTGATGGAAGGAAGTTTGTGCTAGTGGCTAAGGTTAGTGGTGCCGAGGGCGGGAGTCGAACCCGCACGTCCTTTCGGACAACGGATTTTAAGTCCCGTGATTGCACCTCTACGTAATCTTACGAAACGAAACAAGCCAGTATCTACGCGCCTGGCGGTCGTCAGGGTATCGCTTCGGCTGGCTACGTATCAACACGTCCCGCCACCATCTTAGCCCCATCTTCTCATCGCGTGTTGCACTCAAGAACCCGTCGATTCCGAATCGTCGTCGCCTCGGCGCTCAGCGTGGCCGACGTCTCGACCGTGCTGCAATCACATCATTGGAGTTCATGTCGATGGTGATGGTCCATCCTGAGGTCCCGCGAAACTCGAACGGCGCTGGCTTGGGGCCGCGGCGATAGGCGGTAATTTCGACCGGCAGGATATTGAACCCGTCATTTCGGTTGGCGGCGAAGTATCTCATATTCTCGATAACAGTCGTACCTTCACCTGTGGCACCGGAATATCGCGTCAACACCACTTCAGCGGCCTTTCCGCCATCGAGCTTGGCCTCGGCGCGCACCGCCTCGGCTTTCCACTCGATCTGCGCATCGCGTCCCTCGGTGAAAGACTTCCACTCTAGCGGCATGAAATGGGACAGGAATTCGCGGATCCCCTCCCTCTGCTCTTTGGTCGCGGAAGGCTCGAAGGTAAGTTCGACGGTCTTGGCGTCGCCTTTGTCTCCCGCGAACCAAAACTTCAGACCATCAAGCTTAACGGTGCCATAATGCCCCTTATTGATCCGAAACGCCGCGTTGAAGTAGCACGACCTGTGTCTCTTATGTTCGTGGGTCGCGGCTGAGCCGACTGTGGCGGGCGATCCGAAGATACACGGGCAAAGTATGCGGCAACTGCAACCATCGATAATCGTCGCATTCATCGCCCAGTCG
>JAICQI010000734.1 GCA_025937955.1 Pyrinomonadaceae bacterium | reverse complement strand
GAGTATTGCGTCAGTTTAAATTTGGAGCAAAATACGCCGAAGACGTTCGCTAATTTCAGCCCAGGGTTGGAGCGCAGCGACAACCCTGGGTACAGTCAACAAGACCAATCTGTAACCCTGAAAGGGTTTGTTTTGTCTTAATCCCTTTCGCCTTTTAACCCTTTCAGGGTTGGACCGAGTTTTTTGAATCGTGCCCCAGGGTTGTCGCTTGCGCTCCAACCCTGGGCTGAAATTAGCCAACGCCTTCGGCGTATTTGTTTATAAATTTCAAACTGACGCACTACCCCTTCGAGTGAACGATTATGAGTAAAGACGTTTTAATGCGACCGGTAGGTTTTGTGAGGAGCCCTTATTCGGAGACGGCGCAGGTCCCCAAAGGGTTCGGAGCACAACATGAAGCGGAAGGCACAATCGAAATTCTTCCAGAGTACGAGCCTGGATTAACGGACATCGAGGGCTTCTCGCACTTGTACGTAATCTGGGTCTTTGATCGGTCTGATCGTTGTGAGCTGCTTGGAACTCCACCCACGGACACTAAGCCCCACGGTGTTTTCGCGACACGTTCGCCACGGCGACCGAATCCCATCGGTCTGACTGTGGTGAGACTCATCGGCCGAGATGGTCCAAGATTGCAAGTAGTCGGGCTGGACATGCTCGATGGCACTCCGATACTCGACATCAAGCCGTATCTATCGAGCATTCCGGAGACTGATCTGCGGCGTGGCTGGCTCGGCGAAGCTGAAGCGCGCCGCAGATCTGAGGCTTGAGATCAATCCTAACCGCGCTCTTAATAAGACGAGAGTGGTTGCATTTGCAAACCAAACGACTGCGGATTCTCACCAATGATCGCAGCGGCGAAGAATCGCGGCACATAAAGAGTGTTTTCGGGGCTAAAGGTTTCGTCCACTTTGCTGCGATCGGAGGTTAGCGCGCAGATGCTGCAGCGTTTGTTCTGATCGTTGAGCAGAACTTTCAAGGCGCGACTGGTCCGTTGAACCCCGCGATTGTATGCGAGCAGCGCCAACGCTTCCTTCATCGGATCATCCTTGAACGCTTCCATACTCGCCGTAAAATAGCGTGCAGCGGCATCGGCAGACTTCCCGACATCCAACAGTTCCTCTTTGGAAAGCCCGAAATGCTCACCAGTCGTTGGCAGAAACTGAAACATTCCCAGGGCTCCCATCGGACTGGCAGATTGAATGTTGATGTATTCAGATTCGATCCATGGCAGGTAGAGACCGATAAGCGGTGAGACGTTGTGCGCCCGGAAGGTCGCACTCAGCAAAGGAGCTTGAGCCTGCCCACGCTCAAACACCAACCGCAAGTCGGTTCTACCCGCGCCGGCCTTGCCGATGCGCTCAGCGTATCGAGTGACTGCCTGTTGAATGTCAACTTCAAACGCCGCGGTGAACTCGTAGTCGTTACCAGAGATCTCGCGCGCTATGCGCCGGGCCTGCTCGTGGACAAACGCAAGCCGCTCAGCGCGAGACATGTCCTGATACGCCTTAGTCGGCGATGCACTTTGAGCACCCGCTTGAATTGTGTTTGTGGTTAAGAAAAAGATCACTGCCGCTAGTACTGCCATCCGTCTAAGGTACATCTTTGTTTCTCCTGAATTTATTCAAAGAAGTTCTCTCAACTTAATAGCGAGAAACCAGCGGGCAAACTGTTCATCCGCAGCTCGAGTCAGTACAGGGAGCGGTAGCGACCTGGTCAAACCATGGGAGTCAAGAATCGTTAATGTCGCATGTTAATCACTGACCAGGTCGCTATCGCTCCCTGTACTGACCCGATCCAAGAAGGCATTCATCCGCAGAGCCGCAAGCGAGAAAAACCGCTCAAACTGTTCATCACGCTTCAAAATATTTTCGCTGTGAATGATGCTAGAATTTTGAGTCGATGAAAACACTGGCGGCTGATAACCTGACGGATCTGCTCCTTGAATGGCGTGAAGGAGACAAGGCTGCTCTCGATCGACTGATACCGATTGTGTATGACGAACTACGACGAATAGCACATCGCTATGTTCAGCATGAACGTGATGCTCACACGTTACAAACAAGTGCTCTGGTCAATGAAGCGTATCTTCGTTTTGCCGGTCAGCGCAAAGTGGATTGGCAAAATCGCGCGCACTTCTTCGCCGTCACCGCGCAAGTGATGCGTCACATCCTGATCGATCATGCGCGGCGACGGCGTTACGCAAAACATGGAGGCGAAGTACAACAGATACCGATCAATGACGCTGCTGAAATGTCCCTGAAACGTGCCGGCGAGCTGATTGCGCTGGAAGAAGCGCTCGACCAACTGGCAAAACTTGATCAACGCAAGTGCCAGGTAGTAGAGCTGCGTTACTTTGGTGGTCTCAGCCTCGAGGAAACGGCAGAGGTCTTGCAGATCTCATTGATGACTGTGCGACGCGATTGGCGTGCTGCCAAAGCCTGGCTATATCGGAGCGTGAAGAATGACGCCTGAACGATGGCAAGAGATTGAGGCAGTGTTCCAACAGGCGCTTGAGCAGCCTCTGCCGGACCGCGCGGCGTTTTTGGACCAGGCGTGCGCGGGCGATGAAGAGTTGAAACAAGAAGCCACTACGTTGATTGCCGCGTATGACGAAGCGGGTGCGTTTATCGAGCAACCCGCAATGGCACATGATGCACACGTTTTGCTGGGCCACAATCCTGATGGAAACCTCAGCCGTGAGATTGGTCCATATAGAATTATTAAGTTCCTGGGAGCAGGCGGAATGGCCGAAGTCTATTTAGCGCAGGACACGCGACTCAACCGCCTTGTGGCATTGAAACTTCTGCCGCCTTACTTCGCTTCTGACGACTCACGCCTGCGCCGTTTTCAAAGCGAAGCACGCGCCGCATCCGCCTTAAACCACCCAAACATTCTTACGATTCACGAGGTCGGTGAAAACGCGGGAGTTTATTTTATCGCCACGGAATTTATCGACGGGCAAACGATTCGCGAGTTAATAAGAAACGAGAGCCTGTCTCTTGAAGAGGTTCTCGACGTCGTGGAGCAAGTGGCTTCGGCACTCGCGGTCGCGCACACGACAGGGATTGTGCATCGCGATATTAAACCAGAGAACATCATGCGACGCCGAGACGGCCTGGTGAAGATTCTCGACTTCGGCATCGCTAAACTGCTGGAGCCTGAGACACCTGAGGGCTTGCATGACACTAAAGGCTTCCGCACTCACACAGAAGCGGGTCTGGTGATGGGAACCGCGCACTACATGTCGCCGGAGCAGGCACGCGCGCTTCAGGTTGATAAACGCACGGACATCTGGAGTCTCGGCGTGGTCCTTTATGAACTGCTTACCGGGCGGCTGCCG
>JAICQI010000579.1 GCA_025937955.1 Pyrinomonadaceae bacterium | reverse complement strand
GGCACGGTTACCAGAGACGTATCGAAGCGAATGACGTCGCCTTCGATGGTTTCGCCGTCGGGCGAGACGGTCGACTGGCGCACTTCTTCGTTGGTGTCGGCAGGTTTTGCTGGTTCAGTCTTGCCGGGTTTGGACTCGGTTGTGGTCTTGCGTCCTGACTGCGCGTAAAGACTGAAGGGCAGGAAAGAGACACTCAAAAGCACGATCAGCGGCAGTTTGATTTTCCTCATAACAGTTCCTGACAGTTCCTGGACACGGAAGTGTGCTGCGTTCGGGAGAGTGGTCTTTCGATTGTGAAGATCAGATGTTCAGGAGTTGAAAAGGGTTTTCCCACGGATCGGGTCACCCGATCCAGGAAAGCCAAGCTTTGTCATTAAACTTTGCGCCCTTGCGCCTTTGCGGGATATATTGCGACTCATTTATTGACTCCAGCAGAGCATTTCGCGCGAACAATATGAGCACACTAGTTGAACGGGAAACCGTAAATGGCAGCGACAGCTCCGGATTCGCCGGACACCCGAAAGGGCTTGGACCCCTGTTTTTCACCGAACTGTGGGAACGCTTCAGCTATTACGGCATGCGTTCCATCCTCATCCTTTACATGACCTCTACTGTCGCACAGGGTGGTCTGGGTTTCGACGTCAAACAGGCTTCGTCGATTTACGGCTGGTACACCATGGCGGTTTACCTGACCGCGCTGCCCGGCGGCTGGATCGCTGATTATCTAACAGGCGCGAGATTGGCCGTGTTGATCGGCGGCATCATTATCGCTTGCGGCCACTTCTCCATGGTGTTCCATTCCACCAGCCTGGTGTTCTTTGGAATGGCCCTTATTGCGATCGGTACGGGGCTGTTGAAACCCAACATCAGCGTCATGGTTGGCGGTCTTTATCGCGAAAACGATCCACGACGCGACAGTGGTTTCTCGATCTTCTACATGGGGATAAACGTTGGCGCCCTGCTGGCGCCGCTCATCGTCGGCTTTCTGGCGAAAACCCAAACCTTCAAGAATATTTTGAGCTCCTACGGTTTCGATCCCAACAAGAGCTGGCACTGGGGATTTGCAGCAGCCGGCATCGGGATGATAGTCGGGCTCATTGTTTACCAGCGAAATCGCAGGTATCTGGCCGCGGTAGGAAACAAAATTCCCAGGTCCTTCAAGGTCGAAAGCGCTGTCGAGCCGGCTCCACCATTAACGAGGGGCGACTGGATGCGCATCGCAGCCATTGTCATCCTGTTTGTGTTTACTATTCTTTTCTGGGCGGCATACGAGCAAAAGGGAGCCAGCCTCAATCTATTTGCTGATAGACTCACGTGGACTTCGATCTTTGGAATAGGATTCTCTCCGGTTTACTTGCAATCGCTGACACCGGCATTCGTGATCATGTTGACGCCGGTGTTTTCAACGCTCTGGGTGCGATTGGGAGATCGACAGCCGTCAAGTCCGGTTAAGTTCACCCTGGGATTGCTCTTCATCGGCGCGGCCTATTTATTAATAGTTCCGGCAACCATATTGACCGCTCAGGGGCGCGTCAGTTTTATGTGGTTGGTGGGTTTGTATTTCCTGGAAGTTTGCGGTGAGATGTGTTTGAGCCCGGTGGGACTGAGCACGGTTACCAAGCTTGCGCCCGCCAAACTGGTTGGGCTTATGATGGGCGCGTGGTTTTTGGCGACGTCTTTGGGTAACAAGCTCGCTGGTTATCTGTCAGGATTTTTCGTAACAAACAATCCGTGGCAATTGACCAAGCTCTACGGCGGAATTGCGGTTGGTTTGCTGGCGTCGGCGGTGATTCTTGCGCTCCTGACTCCAACGATTAAGAAGTTGATGGGAAAGGTTAGTTGAGGCAGAATTTTAGACTGAATGGAACTTAGGAGGAGTTATGGCTGAGGAGACGTTTGATAGGTCGGCAGCAGTAAAACTCTTGAACCAGATCATGGAGGCTGAACTCGCTGGTGTCGTTCGGTACACTCATTACTCATTGATGATCTATGGTCACAACCGGATTCCGATTGTGAGCTGGCTGCGCAACGAAGCCAACACCTGTCTTTCGCATGCAGATGAAGCCGGCGAGCTGGTCACTCATTTTGGGGAACACCCGTCGCTCAAAATCGGCAGCCTGCTCGAGACTCACAAGCATGGCATCAACGATATTCTCACTGAGTCCCTGGAAGCTGAATTGGCAGGTCTCGCACTTTACAGACAGTTGTACGAATTGGTCCGCGATCGGTCAGTCCTGCTGGAAGACTACGCGCGTCGAATGATCGCGGAGGAAGAGCTCCACGTGGGCGAAGTTAACAAGATGTTGCGCAAGCCGGGCGATATCGGCGCAGTTTGAAGCGGCATGCTGATTGAGTCTGTTGCGCTTTTTCCCCCTGACAGACATTGAAGAGTCCAGCCCGACATCAGATTACTGAACTACTCGCTGAGTGGCGCGAAGGGAAGCAGTCCGCTCTGGACGAGTTGTACCCGCTGGTCTACGACGAGCTCCACCGCCTCGCCCGCCGTTATATGAGTCGGGAGCGAAAAGACCACACACTTCAAACCACTGCCCTGATAAATGAAGCTTACGTCCGCATGGTCGATCAGAAGAATGTGAACTGGGCCAATCGTTCGCACTTCTTCGCGATCTCCGCGCAGATCATGCGCCGCATCCTGATCGATCACGCGCGACGACATCGTTACGCAAAGCGAGGCGGCGGCGCGCAACAAGTCTCGCTCGAGGAGGTTGCTGCAATCGTTCCGGATCAGGGCCGCGAATTGGTTCGTTTGGACGAAGCGTTGAAGACTCTGGCCGAACGAGATCCGCGCCGCAGCCAGGTTGTCGAGTTGCGATACTTTGGCGGTCTCAACAACGAGGAGATTGCCGGCGTGTTGCATGTGTCAGAAAACACGGTGACTCGCGACTGGAACATGGCGCGAGCGTGGCTTTATCAACAACTCACTGAGAATGCGACACCTTGAACCCGGAACGCTGGAACCAGATCAGTCGCATATTCAACTCGGCGATCGCGCTTGAAGATGAAGCTCGCGCTGCTTACGTAGCGGGACAGTGCGGCGGTGATGAGTCGCTGCGTGCTGAAGTCGAGCAGCTGATCGCGTCGCACCAGCAGGCAAGCCAGGAGAACTTCATTGGTGGTCATGCGGCTGAAGTTGCCGCGGAATTCTTGCTCGGAGACGAGGTTCACGCAAACACGACCGCTCTCAGCAACGGGCAACAGCTTGGTTCTTACTTAATTCTCAAAAAACTCGGCGCCGGTGGCATGGGTGAAGTCTACCTGGCCAAGGACTCGCGACTGGATCGAACAGTCGCGCTGAAAGTGCTCTCTCCGGACGTGTCCGCAGACAAACGACGCATGCAGCGCTTTCGCCAGGAAGCAAAAGTCGCGTCGTCGTTAAATCAGCCAAACATTCTCACCATCTACGAGTTTGGCGAAATCAAGGACCTGACGTTTTTGGCCACGGAGTTCGTCGACGGCGAAACGTTGCGGGCTTACCTGCACGATAAACGACTCAAGCTTACGGAGATCCTCGACATCGCCATCCAGGTGCTTGCCGCGCTTGATGCTGCGCACGAGGCGAGCATCGTTCATCGCGATATTAAACCCGAAAACGTGATGATTCGCCGGCGCGACCACGTCGTGAAAGTGCTGGACTTTGGTTTGGCGAAAGTGACGGAAAAGCGACCGTCAGTGCTGGTTGAACACGATTCCGAGCTCGAAGCGGCGACGGCATTTAAAACCGCGCCCGGGATCATCATGGGCACGATCAACTACATGTCGCCCGAACAGGCGCAGGCGCACGCCGTCGATGTGCGCACTGACGTTTGGAGCACGGGCGTCATGATTTACGAGATGGTGGCGGGTTCGATGCCGTTCAGTGGACCGACCACTAGCCACACGATTGTGCAGATCCTCGAAAAGGATCCGGTGCCGCTGTCGCAAGTTACAAAGGAGCCGATTCCGGCGGAGTTGGAGCGCATTGTCAGTAAAGCGATGACGAAGGACCTGGACGAGCGCTATCAGACGGCGAAAGACATGCTGATCGATCTGCGGAGTTTGAAGAAGCAGTTGGATCTTAAAGCTGAGATCGATCGAACCTCATCGCCCGATGTTGCCGTGGAAATTGTTGACGAACCCGTACGGCCTTCATCGAAGAAACGAGTTTTGCTGGTCGCAATCGTGGCGATGGTGTTTGCGACTGCCGCGATCTTCGCAGTCAGCGTTTGGCGATCTCGGCGAGAAAGGGCAGCGGCTTCCGTCGTCACTTCTTCTTCGCCGCCTGTCGCGATCGAGGAGCGGACGCTCACTTACTGGATCACAGTGCAGAAGTTCAGAAATGACAGACCATTCCAGAATCCATTCACGCTGGCAAGTGAGATCAATTTTGAGGAGAACT
>JAICQI010000167.1 GCA_025937955.1 Pyrinomonadaceae bacterium | reverse complement strand
CCCCGCGCAGTCACGGTTGCGTTCGTATTCCGATGTCCGCGGCGCAGGAGATAAGCAAGCAACTGCCGGTAGGCACGATCGTCCTCATCTACGACGCGCAGTCATTCGTTTCCGCAAAAGACTGGGCGCAAGCAGATAAGGGAAAAGCTACAAGCGATATTCGTTAGCACTACAGGCTTCGCACCCATAATAAAAAAATGAAAAGCTATCGGAAAGAACTGTGGTTCAATGTGCCGGGACGGCGGGCGTTTATTAACATCACGCCACAGGTTGAAGAGTGCCTGGGAGAGAGTGGCGTGGAAGAGGGTCTGGTATTGGTGAATGCCATGCACATTACCGCGTCTGTCTTCATTAATGACGACGAAAGCGGGCTGCATCAGGATTACGAAACGTGGCTGGAACAACTCGCGCCACACGAACCCATCAGCCGCTATCATCACAATAAGACAGGAGAAGACAACGCCGACGCACACATCAAGAGGCAGGTGATGGGGCGCGAGGTTGTCGTCGCGATCACGCGAGGTCAGTTGGACTTCGGCCCCTGGGAGCAGATCTTTTACGGTGAATTTGATGGCGGCCGTAGGAAACGGGTGCTGGTCAAGATCATTGGTGAGTGATGCCTGCTGAAGTCCTGGAAATCTTCGATTGGATCGCTAATGCCTTTGCTGGTTGGCGTTATCTTTTCTCGCCCTCTTTTCGCAAGCGCACTCATGCGCGCTGGAAAGCAGAGGGACGGGGTAAGGCAGTCGTCGAGATCCTCTTCGGCACGCTTGGTGTGTTGTTTACGATCTTTTTGGTGTGGCTGGTGGTTAACTTGCTTAGAAGTTAACTATTTAGTCGGAATCGTCACGATGTTCTTGAGTTCTTTTTAAGGTACGCCACCGCACCGATTTGCCAAACGTACACTGGTACGCTACCTAGCCTTCCCCCCCTGAAACAAGTGTAACTTCTCCCGCGCGTCGCAGAACGTCCGAAGACGTCTGTGAGAACGCTATCTTAAAAGCTGAGGAAATTCTAATGAAACGAATAACGCCCGTGATGCTGATCGTGTTGCTTTTGGGGATCACAGCCTACTATCCACAGACGAAAGCTGCAGCACAAGGTGAAGAGTTAATAGGTCGCACCATTACGGGAACTATCTACTTTATGTCTGGACGCAGGCCCGGAAGTTCCCTGCCATTCACGCTGAGAATCAATCGCATTACAACCCCCGACGAGGTTCGCCAACTCAACTCCGCGTTGCAAGGGGGGAGGCAAGATGAGCTCTTGCGAGAACTTTCGCGCCTGGATGCGGGACGCATTCAAATCGGTACGGGTGTCGGTCTACCCGCGAACGCGATAATCGTCGACAACCAGGGAAACGGCCGAACGAAAATAACGGTTCTGTATCAACGCGACGTCCGGTTTGGCGAACTGCGCCGAGGAGCGCGTTCAACAAACTATCCATTCGGCTATGCGGAGATGTTCGTAGGCCGTGGAGACAACGAAGGCATGTTGATACCAGCAGCGCATGTTCGTTTGCGCGATGGCAACACGTGGGAAGTGGAAGACTTCGGAACGTTCCCTGCGAGACTGATGGGCCTACGGGTCCGCGGTGGTGGTGGTCGCGTGGGTTAGCAGTTTTGAATACAAAGATTGGCGGATGATTCCGCCTTCAAACAAGGAGGGTATGCATGAACAACCAGCAGTTAATCAAATCTGCACACATTTGGTTTCTAACCGTGTTACTTGCGTGCGGGCTCGTGGCTATTGCCGTGAAGGCTGGAATCAGGTTCCAGGAACAGAATTCAAATCAGAATAGCAACAGCAACAGTAACACCGGTAACGCAAACAGCTCACAGAATCGCAACTCGAATCGAAGCAATCGCAATTCAAGTAACACCAGCGCCACTGGCGAGCAGGCGGGCATGGCTAGTGCTATGAATTCGAAGGATCGAGACTTTCTAATGGACGTAGCTATGGACAGCATGGCGGAAATTGAACTCGGTCGCATCGCTGCACAACAAGGCGGAAGCGATGCCGTGAAGCAATTCGGTCAGCGCATGGTAGACGATCATACGAAAGCGAACACAGAGCTTATGACTCTGGCGACAAGCAAAGGTCTGACGTTGCCGACGAGTATCGACGATAAACATCGTCGGGAGGTGACAAAGCTCTCAGCTATGTCAGGAGCAGACTTTGATCGCGCCTATGCGAAGATGATGTTGAAGGATCACGAGAAAGTTGTTTCAGAGTTTGAAAAGCAAAGCACGAGGGCGACTGATCCGGATGTGAAAGCGTTTGCTGGCAAGATGCTCCCAACGCTTCAGGAACATCTGACCATGGTACGCGCGCTTCCCGGAAATGAAAAAGGCGGTGGTTCAAACAGCAACCGCAACAGCAACGGTAATAGCAATTCGAACCGTCCGTAGTTTCCGCGAGGAAAAGTTAGCCGCAGATTACGCTGATTACGCAGATCAGATCCGTGTTTATCTGCGTAAATTTGCGGCTAAGCATACCTCTGCCAGCGCAAGCGTGGACATGGCGCGCTGAAGTTTGTCAGTCACAGTGCTGCTCAGGGAGAAAGCGTTGTCGAAGTCGATTTTAGCCATTTCACGAAACGCACTCTCCGGATCGGCTCCGGGCATGTAAAACCTAAGGCGGTACTTACCCCGATAACGACCTCCCTTACCCCGTCTCTCGGGAGTATTTTCCAGGGTTGGCTCGCCGCCAAAATCCGGATTCTCGATGCGGTTAATGCAACTAATCGCGTCGGCCAAAATGGAAATAGACCGATTGAGATCGATTTTTGCGTAGAGGTTCGCCGCGGTTAGCAATGTGCGAGCTGCGAAGATGTTTACGCCGGCTTTCTTTGCTTCTGTTATTGCCTCGTCGAGAACCTCGCGCGCGTGAGTACTGTCCATTAACCCCTTTGAGATTTGGATGTGAAGATAGGCACGTTGCTCCAGTCCTTCGACTTTGGCGGTGAGTCGCTCGGCTTCATCAAATTGTTTCGCGTTGATAGCGGTTGTGGCGCGGTGAAAGTAGAACCACTCGAGCAAATGTGCGCGGAGTTTTGGATCGGTAATCTCATCAATCGCCACCATCACGTCCGCCGACTTTTCTTTTTCCGATCCCAACACGGCGGTAGCGATGAGGTGATCGTGCTCGTCCACATCAAGTTCATCTTTTGCCAACTCTATCTGTTCGGCAAAGGTTGGGTCCTTCGGAGTGGATATCTCCGATCCGGTTTGCTGAAACAGCTTTTGAGTCTCAACTGAAAGCGACACGAAAAGCTTGTCGCGTACGTGCGTCAAAGCCGGTGATAAATCGGGTAGAGACTCTCTTACCTGAGGTTCAAGTTTGACCACGCCCTCCAGGAGATGTACTGGACCAGGCAGCCAATGTGCGCTCGGATTCTGATAGACATCACTTTGATCCACGGGCGCTTCCAGTGCCTGTTGTGCTCGCCGCAGCAGCACCTCGATGAACCGGCGTTGCAGCGACTGGTTGGTAACAAACGTGGCTGGAATATCGTAATAAAACGAAAAGACGGGGGTATTCAGTGTCTCGCGCCAGGCGAAAGGATACGCTTGCAGGTACAGAAACTCTCGCATCGGCTTGTCGCCGTAAACCCTGAGCGCCTGAGCGTAAAACTGATCGGCTGCTCGTTGATCGACTTCAGCAAATCGATATAGAAAGCGAGTCAGCATGGAACTGGCCGGGTAATTCAAACTAGCTTTTGCGAGATCGAGGGCAACGGTGCGATCCGTCGAGATCATTTGGGACGCGATATGAAGCAACCTTTCCGCTGTTAAGAGGTCGGAAAATGCATCTTTCGTTGAGGATCGATCGTCAGTCTCTCGTTTCAGCATTTGCCGGGTCAGCACTTTGGCCCACGCGGGATCGCGTTTACCGACTGCGCGAATGACGACGTATCTCTGATCGGGAGTTTGCAACCTCACAATTAACGATCGCGGTGCTTTCTGTGCGGTCTCTCTTTCAACCTCGGTCGCCAATTCGAAGGCTTCTGTAAAGGCTGCGCGTGCCCTCTCCCGCTGGTGAGGCCATAACAGATCCGCGGCTCGAATGAGAACCGTGATGCGCCGGATGGAATCGTTGAAAGTCCTGGTGAAAGCGACCTGCTGCTTAATCATCTCGAGCGCGTTGTCTTGAGTACAGAGAGGAGACTTCGCTTGCTTTGACTGCGCCAACGCTTGACGCCCTGGAATCAGTGCAATACAAACGGCCATCAGCAGCATGCATTGAACTCTGATCCGTTGAGACTCAGGCATGGTGTCGTAAACGCCTGAAGAGAATTAACGTTCCGCAAACATTTGATAGCGGAGGTATTGAGATGAACGTCAAGGGTATCACTCCGATACTAAACGTCACGAGTCTGCAGGAGAGCTTCGAATGGTTTGAGAAGCTGGGTTGGAAGAAGCATTGGGATTTCGGCGATCCACCAACTTTCGGCGCCGTCGTCTCGGGCAACATTGAAATCTTTCTCTGCCAGGATTGCCAGGGCGCTCGCGGTGGCCCAATGCCGCAACAGCCCTGGGACAACCAGGCGGGCAGTACGTGGATGAGTTGGTGGTTGGATACAACCGCCGAGGTTGATGCCGTGTACGAACTCGCTTTGAAGCTCGGTATCCCAGCTCCGTGGCCACCCACCGATATGCCCTGGGGCGTCCATGAATGTCATATTCGTCACCCTGACGGTCACACATT
This sequence comes from Pyrinomonadaceae bacterium, assembly GCA_025937955.1. Classification (GTDB taxonomy): domain Bacteria; phylum Acidobacteriota; class Blastocatellia; order Pyrinomonadales; family Pyrinomonadaceae; genus PSRF01. Next base: position 4,883 of record JAICQI010000167.1, on the reverse strand, counting down.
CCGCGTGGGCGCAAATATCGATTGCGAGTAAAGCCGCAAAAAGGCACAAAAGGCACAAAATAATTCTTAAGGACTTAAGACGCCTGAACAGATTTGCCTTTTCTCTTTTTTGTGCCTTTTGTGCCTTTTTGCGGCTTTATTCACTGCGCAACGCTCGTGAGGGATCGATCTTTGTTGCGCGCCGGGCGGGGACATAGCAGGCGATGAGGGAAACGCCGGTGAGCAGCAATCCCACCATCACGTAGACGCGCAGGTCGGCTGCCGTTGTCGTGAGACCGATTAATTGTGTCAGCGTTAAAGAAAATACCAGGCCGAGCACCAGACCCAACAGCACATTGCGCATGCCGTGAAGAATAACCATCCTGAGTATGTTGCGCGTGCTCGCTCCCACAGCCATCCTCACGCCGATCTCACGCCGGCGCTGCTTCACCATATAGGCGACTACGCTGTAGATCCCGATCGCGACCAGTAACAATGCAACAGCTGCAAAGAGGCTCGTCAGGAACGCTTGAAAACGTTGCTGTGCGGTGGCGCTGGCGATGATCTCGTTCATCGTCCGCATGTTGTAAACAGGCTGATCGGCGTCGAGCTCGCGCACCTCGGCACGAAGCCGCGCCGCAAAGTTTTCAGGTTGAGCCGTTGTTCGCACCATTACTACTAATCCGGGCATGCCAATGTAACCATATGGAAAGTAGAACGCAGGCGCCGCTTGGTGTGAGTTGAGCGTACGCACGTCTCCAACAACACCTACAACGGTGCCAAAGGGATTGTTTGCGCCTGCCCGAAAGCGCTTGCCGATTGCACTCTCATTCGGCCAGTAACGACGGGCAAAAGTTTCGCTGACTATCAATTCAAGTGGCTGGTCAGCGCGATACGGATTGGCAAAATCCTGACCCTGTAACAACGGAATGCCCATCGTTTGGAAATAGCGCGGAGTAACGGCGTGTGCATCAGCCAGTGAGCCAGTTCTCTCAGCGGCAGTTCCTTCCAACACAATTTCAAAGTTCCAACTGCTGATGGAAGTGGGAGCTTGCTCAATCGCCGCAGCCTCAACGACACCAGGAACCGCGCGACAACGCTCCAGCAGTTGACTGAAGAAATCAACACGCTGCTGCTGCTGACCATACTTCGATCCGGGCAGACTAATCTGCATCGTAAAAACATTGTCAGGCGTAAGGCCTAATGGCACCGCTCGCAAGCGCGCCAACACATTCACCAATAACCCTGCACCGACCAGGACCACCGCGGCCATGGTGACTTCAGCGATCACCAACGCGCTGCGCAGACGGTGCGGTAACCTGCCGCCATCACTTCTGTTGCCTTCTTTGAGTTTCTCAGTGAGATTAACGCGCGAGGCCCACCACGCTGGCGCTAGCCCGAAGATCAACCCGGTGAGCAAAGTGATGAATAAGGTAAAGCCAAGAACGGATCCGTCTATGCTTGCGTCGCTCAACCGGCCAATATTCTGCAACTTGCCTGAGGCAATCAGTTTGGTGGCCCAATAAGCGAGTCCCAAACCCAGCAGACCTCCGAAGCCTGCCAGCAACAGACTCTCGATCAACAGTTGTCGTATCAGACGCGCCGGAGACGCACCCAGTGCTGCGCGCGTCGCCATCTCCTGCTGGCGTGTCGTGGCGCTGGCCAGAAGCAAATTGGCTACATTGGCGCACGCAATCAATAACAGCAAGCTGACGGCGACAAACAAACCCACCATCGCCATGCGAACTTCTTTTGGCACGAGCCACTCGTAAAACGACGTCACGCGGACGCGCCAGCCAGTGTTTGACTTCGCAAACTGCTGCTCCAGTCGCTGGCCAAGAATGTTCATGTCTGAGGTTGCCTGGCCGAGAGTAACGCCGGCCTTGAGTCGTCCAAACACGAACAGGTTGCGATTGGTGCGATCGGCGCGCCAGGGCTCTTTCTGTGGATCTATCACGAATGGAACCCACAGCTCTCGCGATCCATTGAATTGAAATCCGGCAGGCATAACGCCGACCACCGTATAATTCTCACCGTTCAGTTGGATCGTTTGGTTAACGATCGATTGGTCTGCGCCGAATTGTCGCTGCCAAAGAGCATCGCTCAACAACACCACTCGATTGCCCCCCGGTTTTTCTTCTTCAGAAAGAAAAGCCCGACCGAGCGCTGGAACGACTCCCAACATTGGTACCAGGTTAGCGGTTATGCGTGCCGCCGCGACTCGCTGAGGCTCACCCCTGCCAGTGAGATTGAAGGTCGCCAACTCCAACGCCGACACTTCCTCGAAGGAAGACTGCTCGCGTTGCCAATCCTGGAAGTTTGGAACCGAAACGGGAGAGTCAACCTGGTTCTGTGCGAGGTTGCTCTCTGTAAGCCGAACGAGGCGATCCGGATCCTTGAAGGGTAGCGGCTCTAGGATCACAGCGTTGAGGACACTGAAAATCGTTACATTAGCGCCGATGCCGAGTGCGGTAGTGAGAATGATAGCCAGCGAAAACCCCGGATACCTTCGCAAGATTCGCCCGGCATATCGCAAGTCTTGCAATGCCGTTTCGAAGAGTTGGGACATTCGGTTGGCGCTCCGCTGCTATGTTAGTAAACAACTGTTAGAAATGACAGTTACGCACAAAACCATGACGCAGCTAGCTTATTTGACTCGTGAGGCCCCGACGGCTGATCCAAATGTTACTGACCGTGGTCATCGCAACTACTGCTGCGGGCCAGGAAATGGAACCGCGCGCCTATTCACCGGCTCCAAACGGCACACAATTCGTCCTCGTCGGTTATGGTTATCAGTCGGGCGACGTTCTGCTCGATTCATCACTTCCACTTAAAGACGTAAACATAAAACTAAACGCCGCTTCTGTTGGCTACGGACGAACTTTCAATCTCGCGGGGCGGCAAGCGAATGTTGCTGTTGTCTTCCCTTATCTCTGGGGAACAGCGGAAGGAACGGTTTTCGAAGATCAAGTTAAGGTGAGACGCTCAGGCGGAGGAGATGTACGAGTCAGGTTCTCGACGCTCTTGAAAGGAGGAGAGGCACTTAGTCCAAGGGAGTTTGCGCAGCGAAAACCGGCGACGATCATTGGAGCGAGTGTCTCGATCGTCGTACCTTCAGGACAATACGATCCGGCGCGCCTCGTCAATCCGGGTTCAAACCGCTGGGCGTTCAAGCCCGAGATTGGTATCTCAAAACCCAAAGGCCGCTGGACGTTTGAGGTGATGGGAGGTACCTGGCTCTTCACCGCCAACACAAGTTTTCTCGGCAACTCTCGCCGCGAACAAAAACCGATGGCGTCTGTTCAAGGTGGCGTGATTTACACGCTGCGCCCACGGATGTGGGTGTCGGGTAACGCAACTTTTTATCGCGGCGGCAGTACGGTCATAAACGAGAAGGAAAACGAAGACCGTCAGCGAAATGCGCGCGTCGGCGCGACGTATTCCTTTCCACTTAATCGACAGCAATCAGTAAAAATCGCCTGGGCCAAAGGCGTCACTACACGGATTGGCGGCAACCTCAACACAATCGCTATTGCGTGGCAATACGCGTGGTTCTAACTGACTACCAGCGCCAGCGAAGGTTATATCCGGCAGCAAGTCGATTGAGACTGCTTCTCACTCTGGCCCAATCAGTTTCCGCGGCTTTACCGAGGCGATGTGTGGTCATGAAATTGTTAATCCTGCGTCCTCGGTTCAATACTTCGCGTGCAAGACCAGGCGCATACTCGCGATCCTCGGCGCGATCGCGCAGGCGATCTGTGGCTTCTTCAAAATTCTTCACGAAGCCATTAATCTCATCTTCAGCGCGACTGCCGTTGAGTGTGCTGTGATCGAGTGCCCGGTCCAACGACGACTTAAAACTATCTGTATCGGTTTCCAGTTGTCTGATGGTTTCGCGAACGTTGCCGCGATACCAGGGTCGTTGCGCGAGCACGTGTTGAATCGAACTAACCAGGACAAAAGCAGTGACCACGGTGACGACGAAGAATCGTTTCATTCGATGAGTTTCTCCTTGTATGGATGGTAGGTGGACCAATGCTGCGGGAGCAGAGTCTACGATCTTCGGTTGTTCAGGGCAAGATTAGTTTGTGTGTTTGTTGTAAGTGGAGTAGACGGTGAAGAGACGATCGGTGGCGGAGGGATCGCTGCGCGCCAGTAGCGTTATCAGTTCGTCTCGCTGGACGAGCAAAGACGTGAGTCCTTCGCGCTGTGCGGGATTAAACAGGGATCCGCTATCTGAGTCGATCTGACGGCGTAAGTTTGTATAGAAGTCGCTGGTTAGCTGGCGGGCAGGTTCGTACTGGCCTCGTTGGACCTCGATCACTGCTGCAGCGAGGGTGTTGTGGAGTTGGGCCAAACGCACGCCGTGTTGAGCAGCGTCTCGCTGCTCGATGGCGCGGGTCGTTTTGAACCACATCGGAACGAATCCAAGCAGGAAGAAACCCGCGGCTACGGTGGCGTACAGGGCAACACGTTTCCAGGGAATCGCAAGTGCCGAGATTTTCGGGCTCAAGACGTTGCTCTTACTGGGAGCGTGTTGCCCTACCGCTCTCACTGTTCTTTCCTTTCCGTTGTAGCTTCAAAGAAGGTGAAAAGACGACTGTCGGACCTTGTCAATCCACCCTTGACGCCGCCCGACAACCACGACCATCGTAATCTGAAGTCGGACGATCGTGAATCCGTATAAACACCGAGGCCGCTGAGTAATTCCCCTCATGTCGAGACTCCACGGGCTTGTCCCGTGGAGTCTTCACGGAGATGCCACGGGCTTGTCCCGTGGAGTCTCACGATCGCCGCTATAAAGATCAAAAACCAGAATGCCAGATGCCACGGGCTTGCCCCGTGGAGCTTCACGTTTGAAGCTATATAGCGGATATCGTGAACCCTCCACGGGACAAGCCCGT
>JAICQI010000986.1 GCA_025937955.1 Pyrinomonadaceae bacterium | reverse complement strand
GCTACTATTAGCGCCGCGCGCAGCGAAAACCAAATCCATGAATAGATGTCGCCTTCTTTACCCTTTAATCGGTACTTAGTTTTCAATAGATGTTTCTGAGCACAAATGATCACTGAGGCAGTGATAGTTTCTCAGTGACGTGTGCCTGACCAAGATGAACAGCGTCGACGTTGTCGCCGGTTTGATCGTTCAAGAAGGGCTTTTGCTCGTTTGCCAGCGTAAGGAGGGAGGAGCGTTTCCCCTCAAGTGGGAATTTCCCGGTGGCAAAGTGGAAAGTGACGAGGGGCACGAGGATGCTCTATGCCGCGAGTTGATGGAAGAACTCGGTATTAGAGCCGATAAGCTGAGTGAAATCTTCAGACACACGCACAAGTATTCGGATGCGTTCGTGGTAAATCTTAGATTCTATCGGGTTCATAGTTTCACCGGTGTGTTAAGAAATCGTGCGTTCCAGAATCTGGCTTGGGCCGGGATCGACAAGCTCGCTACGTTCGATTTCCTCGACGGAGACTTGCCGCTCGTAGATCTGTTACTCTCTGCTTCGGGCCGAGAATTACTCACGTGATATCGGGGCTGCCGTCGATTTCAACAGGAGTCTACGTTGACCTAGAGATTTGACAGATGCACAGCCCATCGGTATTCTAGCCACACTCTTTCAACTGCAGCTATGACAAAAAGGGCTTTAATTGGTTTTTTTTTCCTTCTTTATCAGTTGTCCACCGTGACCCCCGCTCTGGCGGATGTCTGGGTGCATAAAGATAAACAAGGAGTCTTAACCTTCACCAACGTCCCTAATCACAGCGGTTTCCGCCGGGTGATTCGTGAGTCAATCTCACCATTGAGGGGGCAGACTTATACATCCAACTTCGAGAATTTTATCGTCTCCGCATCGGCTCGCCATAGCATCGACCCAGATTTGATTCGCGCTGTGATCAAAACGGAGTCGGATTTCAATTCGAACGCGCGCTCTTCTAAAGGAGCAATGGGATTGATGCAGCTAATGCCTGACACAGCTCGGCAACACAATGTTCTTGATGCGTACAATCCACTAGAGAATATCGAGGGCGGTGCGCGACATCTTCGGTTGTTACTCAGCCGTTATCGTGGCAATCTGGAACTGAGTCTCGCGGCCTATAACGCTGGAATTAACGCTGTTGAAAGACATGGAGGTATTCCTCCGTATGCCGAAACTCGCCAATACGTGCGGCGCGTCCTGCATTTTTACGACGGCTACCGCGAAACCGGATTGCAGAACGTCGGGCAGGTTCAGCAATAACGCTGCCTTGCACAAACCGTCCTCATTGATCTTCACGTGGTTTGGACTTTTCCCAACTTTCTCAGTCTGATCCGAATTCTAATCATCCCGCTACTGGTTTATTTGCTGACGCTGACAGACCGCACTTCGAGCTTGATCGCTGCAGTCCTGTACTTACTGGCTTCGATAACGGATTACTTCGATGGCTATCTGGCAAGACGCAATAAGAGCGTCTCCGATGTCGGCAAAAT
>JAICQI010000027.1 GCA_025937955.1 Pyrinomonadaceae bacterium | reverse complement strand
TTGATCTCTGTGTCGCGCAGCGTACGGACGCTCCTCTATACATCACCTACTTTCGCGGCTACACCCATAAACAACGTGACGCAGAAGTTTGAAGAATCAAGGTATGAGGGAGAAAAAGATGAGTACAACAATGGGACAAACTAATTACGGTACGGACCGGACGCGAGATGAGGGCGACAGCCAAATGACCCAGGGCCAACAACACAGCGAGGGCATGGTTGCACGTACGATAGAACAACAGACAGCAAAGCTACCATCGGACACTTTTTTGTGGGCTGCATTAGGAGCGATGGGGGCATCAGCGGTTGCCGGATTGCTGGGCAAGAAGCACGCCAGCCTTTTCATTGGTGATTGGGTGGCGCCGTTGCTGCTGTTCGGCGTTTACAACAAGATCGTGAAAACGCAGGGTTCCGATCGAAGCCATTAAAAACAAACCACAGATGAACGCGGATTAACGCAGATCAGATCTGCGTTATCCGCGTTTATCTGCGGCAATTTTCTTTAGTGCGCGACTGTATATGAGTCGTCTTTCGCGGTGGCGCCGTTACCGTTTCCAGTCCAATCCGGCTTCAACACAACCTTGATGCAGTTGTCTTTCTTGTTCTTGAAGATGTCGTAACCGTACGGTGCATCGTCAAGACTCAGCCGGTGCGTTATCACAAAACTCGGATCGATGTCGCCATTCTCGATCCTCTCGAGCAACGGACGCATATATCTCTGCATGTGCGTCTGGCCAGCCTTGATCGTGAGTGAACGATTCATCACCGAGCCTATCGGAAACTTGTCGATGAACCCACCATAGCCACCAATGATAGAAATCGTTCCGCCATTGCGGCAGCACATGATCGCCTCGCGCAACGCGTGCGGTCGATCGGTTTCGAGCATCATCGCCTGCTTCAAGCGGTCGTAAGCGAAGATAAGCGTCGGAGCATGCGCCTCCATGCCGACGTCGTCAATGCAGGCGTCAGGTCCGCGGCCGCCGGTCTTGTCCATCAACGCCTCGTAAACATTTTGTTCTTCGTAGTTGATGGTTTCGGCGCCGCCTTGTTCCGCCATTTGCAGCCGTTCCGGCACCTGATCGATCGCTATGACTCGTTCCGCGCCGAGCAGGAACGCACTGCGAATCGAGAACTGTCCCACCGGCCCGCAACCCCAGATAGCGATCGTGTCGCCAGGCTTGATGTCGCACATCTCCGCGCCCATCCAACCAGTCGGGAAGATGTCTGAAAGGAAGAGCACCTGCTCGTCGCTCAAGTTACTCGGAACCTTAATCGGCCCCACATCCGCAAAAGGCACCCGCGCGTACTCTGCCTGCCCGCCCGCATAACCGCCGGTTAAGTGCGAGTAGCCGAACATTCCCGACGGCGAATGACCAAACATCTTCTCCGCCATCCACGCATTCGGGTTGGAGTTTTCACACAACGAAAACATCTTCTGCGTGCAGAAGAAACAGTTGCCACAAGAAATCGTAAAAGGCACCACCACGCGATCGCCGACTTTCAGGTTGTGAACCTCTCGACCGACTTCGACGACCTCACCCATGAATTCGTGACCGAGTATGTCGCCGCGCTGCATGGTGGGAATGAATCCGTTGTACATGTGCAAGTCGGAGCCGCAGATTGCGGTCGAGGTGATTTTTACGATTGCGTCGCGCTGGTTCAGGATCTGTGGATCAGGAACTTCTTCAACGCTCATTACAGTTTTGCCATACCAACAGTTTGCTCTCATTCTCTTCCCCTCCCCGCTGCTCGTCCCTGTAATCCCTTTGGCGATCCCTCTGCTGAGCCACCGTAATTGGTTGCGGTTTGACTCGGCAGCATCTCCGCTTCTTCGAGCTCACTCGCAGATGGAGGTTGGGCGGGTCGCTGTGTCATGTAACCTGTCCCAAATAGTGACCCTTCGGAAACAACAACTTCGCCGATTTCCATCACTTGTTTGAAACGACGGAGATCGTCGTCCAACTGTTGTTCCGGTTCTTCGCCAAACAGTTTTGCCACCAGCGAGCCAAGGACACCGGCGGTAGGGTTGTATTCGAGATTGACTTTGACGATCGTGCCTCTGTTTCCCGGAGCGCGCTCGAAGCGCACGGCGCCCGCGTTATCGACGTCAGAGCCTTCCAGTGAGCGCCAGGTGATCACTTCGTTGGGAACGTCGGCGATGATCGTCGCGTCCCATTCGACTTCCATGCCTGCCGGACCTTTGACTTTCCAATGGCTACGCCCGTCGCCAAGGTCTTGCACCGATTCAACGTGACGCATAAAACGCGGAAAGTTCTGGAAGTTGCGCCAGAACGCGTAAACGTCTTCAGGCGCGCGATTCACGACGCGGGAGCCTTTCGCGTGAATGCCCCGTGTGCCGTTGCCGCTCAACTGCATCGCACACATTACGTCCAATGCAGTAACCGCGAGCACGTTAGCAGTCGCGAAAGCGATTCTTCCTCTCTTTGCGTTTGGATTCGCCGCGGCCATACCCAGGCTGGTTAGATCCATCGCATCGCCGACGACGCGTGACCACACACCCTGAGTTGGTTTCTCTTGTGAAAATATCGTGATGCCCGATGCGATCTCACGCAGACCGTACAGTCGTATTAAACCCGTGCGCTCCTTTGAAACACCGGTGATGCTGGCGATGGCGCGAGGCGCAAGTAGTTCCGCGAGTCCGAGTCCGATGCTAAACCAGCCCAGACCTTTCGCTAAGTTCTTTGCACTCTCTGAAGGCAAGCCGGGTCCGGCGCGCTCCGTTAAATAGGTGGCGTTATCGTCGCGTGACGACACGTCGCGATTCATAGTTCCTCTCTCTACATTTGTTGCCATGGATGTCCCCCTTGCAAGATGATTGAATAATTTGAAGTCAAGAACCATACCTCGCCGATGTTTCTTTTCCACGCCGAATGAAGCACAAAAAACACACATCAACTCGCGGAACAGCGTTTGTTTGTCTCCTGATGATGCGGTCAGCTGACCACAAGAAAATGAAACGAATAAACTCGTTTTGAAATAATTCAATCGTTAACTGTAAACGTAAATTTTTCGAGCGAGCAAAGGGAGGGTTTTTCAATGGAACCAAGAAGGGAAACTACTAAACGACCTGCTGCTTCGGCTGCTCCCAAACAGGGAGCCAGCAAGAAACCGCAAGGGAGTGAGGCATCGCCGTCCACGGGCGGAGAAGCAACAAACCAACAAACCGGAGGTCAAAACCAGGATCTCCTTCAACACGCCAAACAAGCCGGCGGTGAGATCGTCAGTCAAGTCCAACAACAAGCAAGCACACAGATAGATCGCGGGAAGGAAACTGCTACAAACGAGCTATCGCAGGTAGTAAATGCTGTCAGACAGTTAGGCCAAACTCTGTCGTCCGGCGAAGCAAACGGACCGATCGCTCGCTTCACCGCTCAGTACAGCGACAAAGCTGCGAACAGCCTCGAGCGGCTGACGAACTACATTCGCGAGCAGGATCCGCAACGACTGCTGAACGACGTGCAAAACTTCGGGCGACGCCAGCCGGCGTTGTTACTCGGTGGCGCATTCTTGTTGGGGTTCGCGGGTGCGCGCCTGATCAAGAGCTCGATAGAGGCAGCTACTCAGAATTCGACGTACGGTGGCGGTTATCAATCGCGTTACGCCACGCAGGTTCCTCAGATGAACCGGAACGTTCCGACGACACCGCAGCAGCCATCGACGCGGCCGCAGCAGCCTGGCACTAACGTCATTTAGCGACATTGGAGGTATTTCACATGCAACGAATTAATGAAAACCGCCCAATGGAAAACAAGCCGCTCGGTGATCTGTTCGGCGATCTGGCTTCGGACATGAGTAGCCTGGTCAGGCAGGAAGTTGCGCTGGCCAAGCTCGAGATTACACAGAAAGCAAAGTACCTCGGCAGGAACGTCGGCTATCTGGTCGTCGGAGGCGCGGTCGCTTACGCCGGACTGCTCGCAGTGATCGCGGCCATCATCATGTTGTTGGACAATTACATGCCTGCCTGGGGCGCGGCATTGCTGGTGGGAGTCGTAGTAGCGCTCATCGCCTGGTTGATGATCGGCAAAGCAGTCGCGGCACTGCAGCAAGCTGATCTGACGCCACATGAGACAGTCGAGACATTGAAGGAGGACGCGACATGGGTGAAGCAACAGATAAAATAAATACTTCGAACTGGAACGAACCTGACACTGCTGCGACTGAGTCTATCGCGTCCGCATCTACTGATGATGATTTCGAAGACGACGCCGAACAGATACGGGCAGAGATCGAAGACACGCGCGCAGATATGAGTCAGACGATCAACGAGATCCAGGAGAGGCTCAGTCCGGAACACCTGATGGGCCAGGTTAAGGAAACTGTTCGCGAAGCCACTATAGGAAAGGTTGAAAGAGTTATGGAGACGATTGGAGAAGTAACGGAGCCGGCGCGAGAAGCGATGAGTCGCGCGGGAAGTACAATCAAGGAAGCGGGAACGTCAGTCGGTTACAGTGTTTGGAGGAATCCGATTCCACTCGCGCTGATCGGACTGGGAGTGGGGATGCTCTTCATGAAGAGTCGTCGTGGAAACGGTTACGACAGCTGGTCGCGAGATACGTCTCCTCGACCGAAACGTCAAAACCTCAGTGGTGGCGGCCAATTGGGTCAAACGCGATACACGACTGGCGATGCTTACAATGAGAGCACGTTCAATCAGGTCAAAGAGACTGCCGGCAACCTGGCAAATCGTTCTACTGAGACTTTGAGTAACCTCGGGTCGAAAGCACGAGAGGGTGCAAACGAAGTCAGCAACCGTTTCGGACAGCTTCTGCACGACAATCCGCTCGCAGTGGGTGCGGTCGCCATGGCTGCCGGAACAGCGGTGGGACTGGCGCTGCCGTCAACGCGATTCGAAAGCGAGTACATCGGCGAAACGAGTGAAAGGCTGGTTGACAAGGCGGAAGAAGTCGCGCGCGGCGCGATCGACAAGGTACAGGACGCTGCGAAGCAGATGACGCAGCCGGAAAATAATCCGCAACAAGGGCAACAGCCAGGCCAACACCAAGGGCAACAGCCCGGACAACGGCCGTGAAAGTGAAAGCTGTAATCGCAACGCTGTTGCTGCTGGCATCGAGCGGCTGCATCGTCGTGGGCGGTTACAGTTCTGAGGGTGGGTGGTGGATCTGGCCCGGCTCGATCGTGATCATCGTTGTCGGCCTGATCTTATTTCTGATGATCTTCAGACGCCGCCGATAAGTGAGCGCCTCCTTGGAGGAGGCGTTCTTTTATCGGTTCACTTGAGTATCGCGGCTTGTGCGCTGATGGTGAGCGTGTGCCATCGTTGAAAGGTATTGATGGTCTCGCTTGGCATGACGCGAACGAACGCGGTCTGGACGTAGAGTGTTTCGGGCGCACGCCAGTCGAGCCTCACGATCGGATTGAACGATGGCGGCACGCCTCCTGGTACCGGTGTAGATTCTGGCGCCGGTGAGTTTGCATTCGTCGAAGCTTTTTTGGTGGTGGTCCTCTGTTCGTACGCGACGGAGGCTGCAATCAACTGATCGCCGAGTGGCATTCGCGCCTGCGTCGGAGTCTTTCCTACGGCGTCGTAAATCGCGACGTCAGTGTCGAACGCAGTCGCGATCTTCGAAGCATCAGGCGACCAGACAGGCAGCGCGTCAGTTAATGCATCATCGAGCAAACGTTCGCTGCCGCTGGGAGCGATCAAACGCGGGCGTCCGGCCGGCAACTTAAACTGCCGTTCGCGCGCGTTCCACTCGTCTTCCTTGCACGCCAGCGCCGCCATTGCGTGCCCATCAGGCGCCCAAACAAAGTAGAAGTAGATCAACCCTTCGCGTGAAGTCAGCGGCTTCAGATCGTATCCGTCGCGATTGCAGATATAGATCTGTTCGGTGTTGAAGCTTGCAACTGGCGCAAACAATGGCGCAACCGAAGGCGATGGAACGGGCGAGGCTAATGGATCCGGCTCGGGTTCGTTCGGAGGCGTCGGAGTTGGGCTCGGCATAACGCGCTTGCGCGCGATGAAGTTGATGAAGTTTCCGTCGGGCGACCAGCTAACAGTTTCCGGAAACACGCAGGCAATATCCGGCGGGATCAGATTGCGCAGAAACTGTCCTTCCGAGTTGTACAGATCGATGCGAAATGTCGAGCCTGGCTCGTCGGCGGTGCCGTAAAGAGCAAGCACTCTGCGTCCATCAGGAGAGGCGACGGTGCGTACGAGTGCGTCGTCTTTGCGCCCCGTCGAGAAGTGGTTCGCGACTGCGCCATTCTTGTCCGCCGGATCTTCAACAGTTGAAGGTGAATCAACATCCGGAGACAAGCGGTAAGCAAGATTGCGCGCGGGCACGTCGCGCAGGACCTTTGGCCGTACATCCTGGCGCTCAATGACGGATTTACATCCTGTCGCAAGGAATAAAGTAAGGAAAATTGTGGTTGCGGCGGAAATCGTAGCAGTTATCCGTCTCATCTTGTGGCTAGAAACGATCGTTGATCAATTCTCGAACCAACGCCGGGTTCAGCGCGAGCAACGCGCGAATCGTGTTGCGCGGCGAAAGGTGATCTTCGTCGCCTTCATCAATCTCGACGCAGTTGTGTTGAATCGAGCGCGCTAACCGCCTGGCGATCGATTCGTACCCGGGTGTGTCCACGATGTACGCGCGAACGGCCATTGCCCCGATCAGATCGCACGTGATCTCATCGCCGCGTTGACCGTGAACGTCGAGACCGGTGAGTTCCGAAGCTTTCTTTCCGACCGCGGAAACAAGCGGGCGCAAACTGTCGTTATCGCCGTCCGCGATATGCATGAGCTCGTGGGCGAGCACGCTGATCATTCCCTCGTCCGAACGCAAGCCGGCGAGAAAGATCGTGCCGAAAGTAATCACATGCGGCCGGCTCAGATACACGGAAGCGTTGTCGCGCGATTCCATGTCGGGGCGGACGCGTCTGACTGATTTGACTCGCAGGATCGCCTGGTTGATGCGGACCTTGAAGCGAGGAGATCTTTTAAAACCATACTCTGTTGAGAGCTGGCGCAGAGCGGTGATTACCAGCGTCTTGGCAAGCGGCAGCAGACGCTGTGCGCGCTCGGCGCCGGACCGCGCCTCCGGGCTATGCACCGGCAACGATGGACGCGCCTGCATCTCGTCAATGGCGACACTGCTCTTCGGGTCGAGCTTGGCTTGAGTACAAACCACCCCAATCGCATCTTCTAACAGCTCCTTCGCCTCGGCCGACATCGTGGGGCGCGAACGCGTTGAATGCGATTCGGGTCGATCCTGCGAAAACGCGTTGGGTAAAGACGCCAGGATCAGCAACACAACACAAAACAAACTTTTGTGTCTTATGTGCCTGTTTGTGGCTTTGATCTTCATTCTTTATCGGTGGCGCCAAACAGGTTTGCGTTTTTCCAGAAACGCCTTCACGCCTTCATTCGCGTCTTCAGTCTTCATCAGCTCGTGCAGGTAAATGTTCTCCTGCTCGGTTAACACGGCATCGATCGATCTGCCGCGTCCGAGGTCCAGCGATTGTCTCGCAAATGCCAGCGAGGTGCCAGAGAGCTCTCGCAACTTTGCCAGCACCTCGAGCAGTTTTGGCTCCAGTTGCGTACCGGGGACAATGTGGTTGCACAGGCCGAGTCGCCCGGCCTCGACAGAATCGATGATCTCGCCCGTAAGTATTAATTCGCGCGCGCGTTTTTCACCAATCACGAGGGGCAAAAGCACAGCAGCTACCGGCGGAAACACGCCCAACTTGATCTCCGGTTGTCCAAAACGCGAACGATCCGAAGCGATAACGATGTCGCACGCGGCAACGAGCTCGCAACCGCCGCCGAGTGCCGCGCCGTCGACCAACGCTATCGCGGGTTTTGCTAACTGTTCGAGGACACGGAAGATCGAGTGAAACGCATCGAGCATCTGGAAGATCGAGTCCTGCACGTGATCTTCAACCGCGACACCGGCGCTGAACGCGCGACAATTCTTGTCCGCATCAAACACGATCGCGACCAGGTCGCGCCGCGCGCACTCGCCCAACGCCCGTGAAATCTCGCGCATCATCTCGATGTTGAAAACATTCAACGGCGGACGCGCAAACGTGATCCTCCCCACGCGATCTTCGAGACGAAAGTGGATGTTTTGATAAGCCATCGCTATCTTAAATAGGACCTATAGGACCTATTGCTGAGATCTCAACCATTCGCTGTAGATCTTCTTCTGCGCCGGCGTCGCGTTTGGCAGCGGGACTATTCGGTATGTTCCGTCGCGGCGCGCGCCCAGCTTGATGAGCAACGTGCTCAAATCGTCGAAGCGAAAGATCGTCAGATTCACGAGGTCGCCTGGTTTCTTCTCCGCCAGACGCGCATTGAAGGAAGCCGTCGTGACGCGCATGTTGTCAACAGCCACGATCTGATCGCCGGCGTTGAGGCCCTGTTCGTACGCGGGCGACCCAGCGTAAACACGCCGCACCATCATCCGATCCTGTTCCTGCGTGACGTCAGCGCCGAAGAACACACGATCCGCCACCGCATTCGCACCCGGCGGAGCATTTGTCTCGAGACGCAGTCCTGCAGCCTCAAACACCTTGTAATCGAGCTCTTCTTTCCCGCGCACGAACCGGTTGAAGAATTCTTCCAGACTCGACCCCGCCATCAGCTCACACGCCTTCTGAAAATCCGCCGGTGAGTAGTTACGATCCTTCTTGAAAAACTCCACGTACAGGTAACGCATCACGTCGTCCAGCGACTTCGCGCCGTTGCTGCGTTTGCGAATCTCGAGATCGAGCAGCAACCCGAGTATGGCGCCTTTGTCGTAGTACGAAATCTGCGAATTCACCGAGTTCTCATCCGGGCGGTAAAACTTGATCCACGAATCGAAACTCGACTCCTCGACACTCTGCTCCAAACGTCCCGGCGTATTCTGCAACGCCTGAATCGATCGCGCCGCGGCACTCAGAAACTCGTTCTCGCTAATCAACCCGGCGCGACGCAAGACCAGGTCTGCGTAGTAGTCAGTGATCCCTTCCGCGACCCAGAGATTCTTGGTGTAGTTTTCCTGCGTGTAATCAAAAGGCCCGAGCGCGTCCGGCCTGATTCGCTTCACGTTCCAGAGATGAAAAAACTCGTGCGACACGAGCGAGAGAAAACCACGGTATTCGCGTGGCAGCGCTTCGGCAGTGTTGGGCGAAGCTGAAGTGGCGCGGTCGCCTCGTTCGACGTGGAAACCAAAACGCGGATAACCAAGTGCCGTGGAGTTCAGGTGTTCGAGACCGCCGCCGCCCTCAGCGCGCAGGTGAAGAATAAACGTGTAGTCGCGATAAGGAACTTCGCCGCCCATCAGATCAACTTGCGTTTCGACAATCTTCTGCACGTCGCGTCGCATGCGTTCCGGATCGTAGTTTCCTTCACCATCGATCACGATCCGGTGCGCGACACCCTTTACGTTGAAGATCAGAGTCTTGAAGTTGCTGACTTCGAAAGGCGAGTCGTAAAGGACGTCGAAGTTCTCGGCGCGAAAAGTATTCTTCTGGCCCAGCACCGCCGGCAGACCGGTCGCCACTTTCCAAACGTCCGGCGCGAGCACGCGCACCGTCGAAGGACTCTTCAAAAAACCGTCGAGGTACATGAGGATGTTTGCGTTGTTCCAAAACGCGTGGCTCGAGTTCAACTCACTGGTGCGCACCGACAGCTCGTTTGCGTAGACGCGATAACGTGCGTGCCACTCGCGTGCGCCGTTGGTGACGATGCGCCAAGTGTTTTTGTTTGTCTTTTCCCACTTGAGTGCCTGATTCGCAGCATCGGTTGCGACAAAGTCCTGCACATGCCGCGCGAACTCGCGCACCATGTACGAGCCAGGCGTCCAGACGGGCATCACGAGTTGCTCTTCCTGCGGGCCGTTTGCGGTGCGTTTGATGGCGACGTCGACTTCGAGCAGGTGCGTGTGCGGTCGCGGCATCGCGACGGTGAACGAAATATCGACCGGTGGGGTTTGCGCCGCAACAATGAAAGGCAAAACTACCAGCAGCGCGGCGGCGCCTACTACTCGGCGTCTGTGCATTCAGTAAAGCATCTTTCGAGAAGTTGATGACAAGTGCGATTAAATGTTACTACAGATCTGCGTTTTAATCCGCGTAGACCTGCGTCCAATAACGAGGAACAACTTAGACATGCTTAATCGAATTATCGCGACCTCTCCAACCTGGTTTACCGTTCCGATTCGCCTGGCGCTCGCGGCCGTCATGATCGCGCACGGATCACAGAAAGTACTGGGCACTTTCGGCGGTTCCGGTTTCAACGCCTTTATCGGGGGTAACACGCCTTTCGCATTCATGCGTCCTGCATGGCTATGGCTGGCCCTGGCAGCGCTCTCCGAACTGGTCGGCGGTCTGCTCATCGGTCTCGGCTTCTTAACTCGCGTGGGCGCGTTCTTCATCGCCTGCACGATGCTGACGGCTGTGGTGGGAGTACACTTGTCCGGCGGCTTCTTCGCGTCAAACCGCGGTTACGAGTATCCGTTAAGCCTGCTCGCAATGGCCGTGGCGCTGCTGATTGCCGGCGGCGGGCAGGCATCAGTCGACCGCGCGTTGAGCAGAGGACGCAGATAAACAAACAAGCACAATGAAGCGCTCACCGCTGGTCGTCATCTTTACCACCGTCTTCATCGATCTGGTTGGCTTCGGCATCGTCATTCCGGTATTGCCGTTCTACGCCGAGGGCACCGCCTTCAACGCCACACCACGCACGGTGGGACTACTCTTCGCTTCGTATTCGATCATGCAACTGATCTTCTCGCCGGTGCTCGGAGGTTTGTCAGACAAACATGGACGACGACCGGTGCTGCTACTCTCGATCATCGGCACCGGCATCGGCTTTCTCATACTCGGATTCGCTAAAACCCTCTTCATGCTTTTCCTCGGACGCATTCTCGACGGCATTACCGGCGGCAACATCTCCACGGCTCAAGCGTACATCGCCGACATCACCACCGAAGAAAACCGCGCCAAAGGAATGGGACTGATCGGCGCCGCCTTTGGTCTCGGATTCATTTTTGGACCAGCGATCGGTGGCATCCTGAGCCGTTGGGGTATTCACGTGCCGTTTATCTTTGCCGCAGTTCTCTGCTTTGCGAATGCGATGCTGCTCTATTTCACGCTGCCGGAGACAGTCACGCCGGATCATCCCGCGAAAAACTCAGCCGCTCGCGGTCGCAGCCTGCGTCAAGTGATGCTTTCACTGAAACAGCCGCGGCTGGCGTTTGTCCTGGTCATCTATTTTCTGTTCATTGTCGCGTTCTCGATCATGACGACGGCGTTTTCCCTTTACACGATGTTTCGCTTCGGTTACGACGCGCAACACACCGGATATCTTTTCGCTTACGTCGGATTGATCGCCGTGATCATTCAAGGTGGGTTGATCGGGCGTTTGGTGAAGCGTTTCGGCGAGCTGCCACTGGTGATCGTCGGTGCGCTGTGTTTTGCGATCAGCTTGTTTGCAGTTCCGTTTGTTGGACCGGCTGCGGGTGGATTGGCGGCGCTGCTCGTTGGCGGTGGCGTCTTTTCGATGGGGAACTCGCTCGCGACTCCGGCGCTGACGAGTCTCGCTTCAAAAAGTGCCGGTCCGGCGCAGCAGGGAGTTGTGTTAGGTGTAACTCAATCGACGGCGAGCCTCGCGCGCGCAGTCGGTCCTTCTCTCGCTGCGATACTAATCAGCAGCTCCATTGCACACCTCGGAGCCGACGGCCTGCCACACTACATGAGCGACCAATCACTCTTCGTCACCTTCTGGACTGCGGCGGCGATCATGTTTGTCGCATTCCTGCTGGCATTTTATTTAGCCGCAAATAAACGCAGATTAACGCAGGGCTGATCTGCGTTCGTCTGCGGCTTATTTCCCGAATTGAGCGATAGGTCCGTCAGGGTTGATTAAGTCTTTCAACGTCGAATACGGCACGAGTACGAACTGCGGGCCGGCAGCGTAAGGGCCTACCTGGTAGGCGTCAAAATTGATGCCCAGACCGCGTCTCGTAATGGTCCAGCTTGAGTAGTTTTCCGACTTGGCAGCCGCGCCACTCTCAATCTGATCCACCGGCAAATCCTTCGCCTGTTTCTTTAGATCAGCAATACAGTAAGTCGCGATCGTCTGAAGAAACCTGGCCCCGGGCTTGAAAAGATCGCTCAGTTTCAACTGCTTCCCATTTTTCAGATCGTAATTGAGTACGTGTGAATAGGGATGCGGATGCGCCGCCCCCGCCTCGTAATTGCTGACGTCAAACTTGATGCTCACCAGATCGTCCTGCGCCAACGACACGGTGTAACTGACGCTCAAGTCGCTGCCGCTGGACTCATCGCTGGGAGGTTCTAATTCGTCATCGCCTTCCGGCTGCATCCCTTTTTTAAAGTCTGAAACTTCCTTACTCACTAACGCGCGCGCCGCTTGATTAAACTTCTCGAAGTTTGGATTGGCGCTGCCGGTTAGTTGCGGATACTTCGCCTCGATCTCGTACCTCAGTTTCTTGTTGCTCTCTTTGATCGACTTTGACGCAATCTCGACGTCGCCAGTGAAAGCGATCGGCTCCTCGTGAACTGAAAACGCGGTCTTCTTCTCGCTGCCCTTCTCACCGGGCGGCTTCGACCAGTTACCCGCCAGGTTGATCAGTCCATCGCCGGCATCAACAGTCCAGATCCCCTTGAACAAGCCCGTCTGCTTGCCGGCTTGATCGAACTCTTCGAGCGTGAGATTGCCGTCTTTATCGACATTGCCGCGCAGGTTAATGCGCGTGCCGATCTTCTGGTAGAAGTAGCTGCCCGCAAGTTGGTCGCCCGTGCGCACCAGTTTCATTTGCAGGTCGAGCGAACTACCAATCGAGCCTTTGAAATATTTGGTCTGGGGCGCCGGTGTCTCACCGCCCACGACGTGACTTAACTCCGGCGATGGAGTGGCTGTTTCGACCGGCGGCGCAGTTGGTGGAGGGGTTGAAGTTTTTCGACAGCCTGGAGAAACGACTAAACACGCGATGATCAAGCAGGTGCGAACAGTCATCGCGCCTTATCTTATCAAACTATTAGCAGACGGCGCTTCGCGATCTCAGCACGAACGTCAGAAAACGTCAGTTCGCAAAGCCTGCCGCCGCTGAACAGCGGTTCGTTGGTGACGTCCACAAGCGCGAACGGCGGCGTGGGAAAGTTGTCGAGATCTTCGTCGGTTTCGAAGCTGGTTTCGGCGAGCACCAGGCCGAAAAGGTCGCCGAGAAACATGTCGATCGAAAACTCGCGCCCGTCGAACTCGAATGGATAACGGTTCTTGCGAATCTCGTTGCTGTTGAAGATCGGCGATAAGACTTCTGCTTCGAGCGCGTTGAGATAAGTGTTCGTGATGATCGTGCGCGCTAAGTCTTCAGGGTTAGGCGCGAACTTCTGCGTGAACTTGACGGTCCACTTGTTTGTGCGCGGCTCACGCACTTTGCGCAGTCGCAGGCGCGAGCCGGTCATGTAGTTGTCGGTGATCTGTAGATGGGGATCGGCGCGCGTCATTCCCTCCGGTAAATCGCGCAGGAGATAACGTCGCTCACGCTCGACGCGTGCGTACCTGCTGTCGGGAACAATCGTGTTTTGATCGGTAAGCTTAGCAACACCCATGTGGATCAATTAAGCCGCAGATGAACGCTAATGAACGCAGATCAGCGTTTTTCTGCGTTCATCTGCGGTTAAAGTTTAGATCTTGCCGGCCTTCATATCAGCCAGTCGCTTTTCGAAGTTCGTCGTATCGACTTTATCGGTCTTCCCACGTTGAACTGCCTGTTCGGCAAGCGCGATGGCCTCTGCTTTCTTGCCGGCCTTGTACAACGCGTTCGCCTTCGCTGCAAGATTCTGGAAAGTCTCCTTCACCTTGATCGACTGGTCCAGCCACTCCATTCCCAGCGCGTCATCCGACGCGTCTTTGTTATTGAGCAGATAATTTCCAGCCTGCAGTCGTGTGCGCCAATCATCGGGCTTGGCGTTGCCGACAGTCGATTTCAGTTTAGCCATCGTGGTCGCCGCAACATCCGGCACTTTAACAGTGAACGGAACGCTGATCTTTTCCCAACGAATGTTTACCTGCGCCGAGTCTTCACCAACTGGCTCGATGTTGAACGCCAGCCATTCCTGGTTTTCGTTGACCAACTGTGGCTTCGCTTTGACGCGCAACGTGTCCTTCGCTGGATCGTAGGCGAAGCTGCCCCACTGGTTCGCAGCACCATTGAAGACGATGGTCCACTCATCTTTGGTCGGGATCGTGTGCAGGCTATAACTCCCGGCAGCAAGCTTCTGTCCGTTGATCAAAACGTCGTCAGTCACGACGAACTGCGTTGCCTCATTGGCGCCAGTGCGCCAAATATGGCCATACGGAACGATGGCAGCATCTTTCGGTCGCTTGTTCTGATCGTCGAGCGTGGCCTCACCCGTGACACTGGCTTGCTCCGGCAGTGGGTCACCCCAGATCTTTCGACCTTTCACGCCCGGCCGGCTGTAAGTAATCGTGATGTCGGTGACCCCGACTCTTTGCATCACGCTCGCGGCCTGGCTCGGACGCGGCACAGTGATCTGCGCGAATGCCGAAGCCGCAAAGCACAACACAAACAGTATGGCGAAGAAGGAAACAGAACTACGTTTCAGGAAACTCATGATCTTTCTCCTCGTGGTTGGGTTTGGCGGAGATGATATCAAAGAATAGGTCCTATAGGACATATATGACCTATAATGATTTCGCTTCAGCAATCCTTTTTCAGCCACGCAGCCTTGGAGGACACATCATGCCCAGCCGCATCTCTCTCCCGTTCGTCCTGGTCTTCTGTTTTTTGGTTTTCCCCCTACAAACCGAGGCACAAAACGGACACGGAGGCCAAACTCGACTCCTGCGCACGCCGACAGTCAGTTCAACCCAGATCGGTTTTGCTTACGCCAACAACATTTGGGTCGTGCCAAGAGCCGGCGGCAGCGCGCGGCGACTGACGAGTTTTCAGGGACAGACCGGCAATCCGCACTTCTCGCCTGACGGACGATGGGTCGCATTCAGCGGCGAGTATGCAGGCAACTTCGACGTCTACATCGTTTCTTCGGAAGGTGGCGAGCCACGCCGATTGACGTGGCATCCGGGCGCCGACCTGGTTGAAGGCTGGACACCCGACGGCAAATCAATCCTCTTTTCATCAACCCGCGCCACCTGGTCGCCGAGCGGCGCGCCGCGGTTTTGGACGGTTTCAGCTGAAGGCGGAGTTGAAGAACCGATGGTGTTGCCGCGTGCTTACCAGGGCAAGCTCTCCGCGGACGGCACCCGCGTCGCCTATCGCATGAATAACTCCTGGGACGAAGAACGTCGCAACTATCGCGGCGGACAAAACCGTCCGATCTGGATCGTCGATCTAAAAACTTACGACCTCGTCACTCCACCCTGGACTGACTCAAAGGACATCAATCCGGTGTGGGTCGACGACTCAGTCTTCTTCATCTCGGATCGCGACGGTGTGGCAAACGTCTGGGAGTATCAAACGAAGAGCAAGAAGCTCGCACAGATTACGAAGTTCACTGACTTCGACGTGAAGTCGATGGATTCCGGCGCGGGCACGATTGTGTTCGAACAAGCAGGCTACGTTCACGAGCTCGATCCGAAGAACGGCAAAACTCGGATCGTAAACATCGTCGCCGCCGGCGACTTTCCGTGGATGATGCCAAACTGGGAAGACGTTTCGAATCGTCTTACCAACATGGCGCTGTCGCCCACCGGCAAGCGCGTCGTAGTTGAAGCGCGTGGCGAGATCTTCACGATCCCGGCTGACAAAGGCGACGTGCGCAACCTGACGAACTCGAGTGGATCCGCCGAGCGCGATCCGGCATGGTCGCCTGACGGCAAATTTGTTTCTTACTTCAGCGACAAATCAGGCGAGTACAAACTCGTGATCGAAGCGCAGGACGGACTCACGCCGCCACGTGAAATCACGCTCGCAAAGCCGACGCATTACTACACGCCGTCGTGGTCGCCAGATTCGAAGAAGATTCTTTTCACTGACACGAACTTGAAGGTGTGGGTGCTGGACGTGGCGACGGAGCAGGCGAAGATTGTGGGCCAGGATCCGTGGATGGTGCCGGCGCGCACGTTGAATCCGGTGTGGAGTCCGGATTCGAAGTGGGTTGCATATTCGAGTCGTTTGCGCTCGCTGTATCACGCGATCTTTGTGAGCAACGTCGAGACCGGCGAGACCAAACAGGTCACCGACGGGCTTGCAGACGCCGTGTGGCCCGCATGGGACGCGAACGGGAAGTATCTCTGGTTTCTCGCGTCAACAGATTTCGGACTGCGTTCGCAATGGCTCGACATGACTTCGTACGATCGCGTGCCCACCTTCGGGCTCTATTTCGCGGTGCTGCGTAAAACTGATCCGAGTCCGCTGTTGCCGGAGAGTGACGAAGATCGCGGTGTTGGAACAGGCACGCGCAGACTGCCACCGGGCGCGTGTCCCGGCGATCCGATAGGGTTCGGTACTGAAGGTGGTGAAGGCGCCGTCGGTGGTGGCGGTCAGCGCGGACCGCGTGCTCCAGTGACGGTGCAGATCGATTTTGACGGGCTGCAACAGCGAATCGTCGCAGTTCCGGGTATCACGGAACGCCCGTACACAGATCTACAAGCCGGCGTCGATGGCCAGGTATTCTTCCTTGAATCAAGACCTAACACTGGCCCGAGCGGTCCCGGCGCTGCGGGCGCCGGGGGCGGAAGCAATGAACTGTGGCGCTATCGCTTGTGCGATCGCCGTGCGACAACGTTCGCCGGCAACGTTGCTGCTTATGAAATCAGCGCCGATCGTCGCAAGTTGGTCTATCGCGCGGCGACCGGTGGCGGCGCTCAGGGTGGTGGACCAGGTGGCGGTCCGGGCAACGCTCCGCCACCGCAGTTGTTCCTCGTCGATTCCGATCGCACACCCCCACAACCAGGCACTGGACGTTTGAACTTCGCCCTGCGCATGTATCTCGAGCCCAGGGAAGAGTTCAAACAAATCTTCAACGAAGGCTGGCGCAACCAGCGCGACTATCTCTACGTGCAAAACATGCACGGTACGGATTGGCCGAAGATGAAACAGATGTACGGGCAGTTGCTGCCGTACGTGATGCATCGTGCCGATCTCAATTACCTGATGGACATCATGGGCGCCGAGATCGCCGTCGGACACTCGTACGTGCGCGGCGGCGACATGCCGACCGTTCCGCAAAATGTCGCCGGTTTGCTCGGCGCGGATTTCGCAATCGAAAACGGGCGCTACAAAGTGACGCGCATTTACGACAACGAGAGTTGGA
>JAICQI010000796.1 GCA_025937955.1 Pyrinomonadaceae bacterium | reverse complement strand
GGCGGTCATCGCCAGTGGCACATTCTCACCACGCTCGGCAGGATGTCCCTCCACAAAAATCTGGTTGCTGTTGTAGTTGAGACTGAGCGGAATGTAGCTCATGATCGCCGCTGACTCGACGCCCGGCAGTGCTTGCAGACGTTCGTTCAGTTGCCGGTAGAACTGTTTGCCCCGCGCATCGTCGTATCCCTGCAAACCGAGATCGAACGACATCGTGAGGCCGTTTTGAGGATCGAAGCCCGGGTTCATCGTTTGCAGTTGTTGCAAGGTGCGAACGACCAGTCCCGCGGCAATCAACACCACCAGTGAGATCGCGATCTGGGCCACGACCAGTACGCTGCGCAAACGCGACTTAGCCGCGCCGCCCTGCGCCGCTGTATCTTTCAATGCCGTCGATACGTTAGGCCGCGTGGCCTGCAGCGCCGGCGCTAACCCGAAGATTGCGCCCGCTGTCAACGACACCGCGAGCGAGAACAAGAGCACGCGCCAATCGACGCCGACATCCATCGCGAGGGGAAAATCTATTGGCGGCCTGAACGTCAACAACGCTTTCAGAATCCAGACAGCAAGCAACACACCAACGGCGCCACCAACAAATGAAAGCAAAATACTTTCGGTGAGAAGCTGCCGGATCAGGCGCAGCCGATTCGCGCCCATCGCGAGACGAATCGCGATCTCTCTGCGTCGATCGGTTGCACGCGCGAGCATGAGCCCGGCGAGATTGGTGCACGTCACGAGCAGCACCAGTCCCACGGCTCCCATCATCACCCAGGTGAAACTCACCACCGCGCCGCGCAGTTCGGGAATAATGAAACCAGGTGCATCGAGCCTGATCGACTGTCCTTCGTTGTCGTCCGGATATTCTTTGGCGAGTTGTTGAGCCAACAGGTTGAGCGAGGCTTCTGCCTGCTTAGCGTTGACACCATCTTTGAGACGGCCGATTCCAAAGAAGTTTCTAGTGCTGCGCTTATCGAGCCAAGTGGCGCCGGGTTCGGCCCACTCCATCATCGAAGCGAGCAACCAGATCTCAGGTGAATAGACAAACTCAGTCCCTTTGAAACCTTCCGGTGCGATGCCGATCACCTGGAACTGGTGATTGTTGATGAGGACGTCCTTGCCGACCAGATTCGGATCGCCGCCGAAGCGTCGTTGCCAGGAGTCGTAACTGATCACGATTACCGGAGCCGTCAGCTTGGTTTTATCTTCATCCGGAAGAAAGGTGCGGCCCTGAAGAGGTTTCACGTTGAGCACGTCGAAGTAGTTGCCGGAGACTTCATAACCCCAGACACGCTCGTTCACGCCATTACGACTCAGGCTCAGCGGCACGAAACGGTAGACGAGCAGACCGTCAAGCACTTCGTTGCGATCGCGAAAATCCTTGTAGTTGGGATACGAGAAGGCCGACAGCGAATCGTCCTTCCCTCGCACCGCAACGGCAACAATCTCACCCGGACGATCGACCGGCAACCCACGTAGCAACACCGTATTCACGAGGCTGAAGATCGCAGTGTTCGCACCAATACCCAGCGCCAGCGTGATCACCGCGATCGCCACAAACCCCGGCCTCTTCACCAACCCTCTCACCGCATAACGAATATCTTTAATCATAATCGTAATCCGTTCTTCGTCCGTGTAAATCCGTGTTACTCATATCGAAGCGCCACCAGCGGATCGACTTTCGTCGCGCGGCGCGCGGGCAGGTAACACGCCAGCAGCGCTACCGCCGCCAGCAGCGTCGGCACCAGGATGAACGTCGGCACGTCGTAACCACTCACGCCAATCAACAGCGAAGACAACACCTGCGCGAGCGCCAGCGAAAGCAGCAACCCGATGCCGACGCCAACCGCCGCGAGACGCATCCCCTGCCTGGTGATCATCTTCATCACGTCGCTGCGATTTGCGCCGAGCGCCATGCGAATCCCAACCTCGCGCGTCCGTTGCGAAACGACGTAAGCCATCACGCTGTAAAGCCCGACGGCACTCAACAGAATCGCCACCACACCAAACGCCAGCGAAAAACTCGCCGCCATGTTTGGCGCCCACAGCGCGAACGTCTTGTGCTCGTCCATCGTCTTGATGCCAAAGATCGGCACGCGACGATCGAGCGCCTGGATCTCACTGCGAACCGCACTCACCAACGAGCGCGGATCAACGCCGGCACGCATTACAAGCGCCATCGTGGCAGGACGTCGCTGGCCCATCGCGTAGTAGAAAAACGGCTTGGCATCTTCGGCGAGATTGCGATACTTCCCTGTCTTCACCACTCCCACAACCTCGTACGGATCCCGACTATCGGCGCCAATAAAAATCCGCTTGCCGACAGCGCTCTCGCCCGGCCAGAGCATCTGGGCCATCTTCTGGTTCACGACGATCACGCGTTGTGTATTTGTTTTATCGCGATCGTCAAAGTCCCGGCCCTCGAGCACGGGAATCTGCATCGTTTTGAAATAACCCGCACTGACCACCGTAGTCATGATGTTTCGTCCGGCAGTGCCACGCGCCAGCGTTTCACCCTCTTTAAGGATTGGACCATTGGAATTGGAGCTGTCGCCGAGCGGCAGGGTCCGTGTGAATGACGCAGCTTCAACGCCCGGCACTGACGACACGCGCTCAACCACCTGCTTGAAAAAGTTTCTACTCTGCTCTTCCTGGTAACCGATGAGCGTCGGACTCAGAAACATGATCAGCCCTTTGGGGTTGTCAAAGCCTGGATCCATCGTCTGTGCTTTGCGAAAACTCTTGATGAAGAGACCACCGCATACGAGCACCACGAGTGACAACGCCACCTGGGCGACTACCAGCACGTTTCGCAAACCAAAAGCTCTCAACCGTCCTCTTTGCGCTCTTTCCAGCTCGCCTTTCAGCACGGGTACGACGTCCGGATTCGAAGAGTGCCAGGCAGGCGCCAATCCAAAAACGAGTCCAGTGGCAAGTGAAACGATCAGGGTGAAGATCAGCGCGCGCGAATCGAGTGCAAAGAAATTACTTATGACGTTGTACTCAAGGACGGGAACAAAACCTTCCATCAGATCC
>JAICQI010000432.1 GCA_025937955.1 Pyrinomonadaceae bacterium | reverse complement strand
GCCAGGTGGGTTACGAGCACAGTTAGAAAAACATGAGCGCGTCGTCATTAAGCGGGCGTTAGCGGAAGTTGGCGGGCGCGTGACTCACGCAGCCTCTCTGCTGGATATGAGATATCAGTCGTTAGCCTATATCATCGAACGCAGGCACCCTGACCTACTAAAAAAACGCACGCCCATCAGACGCCGGCAACGAAACAGGAAGAAGTGAGAAATTCTCAGATTAAGTTCGTGAGTGCATAAAAAGAATCACCACCAGAAGAATACCGATGACACTGGCGACAACAAGCGTCTTGGACCAATTGCGATCGACCTGTATCTTTGTCACACCCGACGCGCCCTCAAATTCCGCGCTCATCTGATAATCCTTCTTACGCTGATCCATTAGGTCGGCATTGTTGACGAAGTTTGCTAGTTAAGCACCAGCGGCAAGCTGTCAAGCAAACGATTGATCGTTTGCGCGCTGACGCACCTCTCCGAGTCTCCAGTCTATATAGGTCCTGCGGGCGTATGACGCTGGTCCATCGCCAAAGGAGTCTGAGTAAATATTGAAAAGGCGGGATAACTGGTCCGGAGTCAGCGAGTAGAAATATTCCAGGACATCCTTATCAAATCCACCTAGCGCGACCGAGAGTCTGGCTTTGAGAGTTCGCTGTTGATATTCCAGGAAGCTCATGAGTCACTGTGCAGCAGAGCATATTGCCGAGTCGAGATCGGTCCAGAGATCGTCGGCGTCCTCAATACCAACGCTCAGTCGTAGGAGCGAAGGTGGAACCGCGCCGATTATGAAATTCGACGCCGGGATCAGCGGTACATTCAGCGGAGCGCCGGCCTCGGAAGTGCGCCCCGCCGAGACAAGCCACGATTCCGGTTTGATTCCAGACGTGCGCTTCTCCACCTTTCCAACACCTCCAAATCAAGAAGAATTATGCAGGTAACTGTCTGAACAAATGCAGTTTTGGGTATAGCACACTGTAGGCACACAAAACTATTAAAGGCGGTTGTCGGCCGCCTTCATTATTGCGCTAAATTGTTGTACAAACTTACATTACGTGGAGCCGGCTGCCGGAATTGAACCGGCGACCTTCTAATTACGAATCGAGTCAACGAGAGAAGAGCAAGTAAATTCAATTCAACAGGTTGCAGCCACGGCGGTTTTTCAGGCGTTTTTGATGACTCTATACGGAGCTTTATCGCTTCCTCACGCGCTTATCTAAATTCGCGTCACAACTACGTCACAACGAATTGCCATCAACGAACCTTGTACTTCCCACACCATAACATCTAGGGATGTTCTTCGTGACAGAAGTTACCATGCTTCTAGAATAGGATGCAGGTAATTAACCCCCACAAAGCCATCGAGGTGTTGTCATATTCGCACTCCTAGCAACCTAGGCTTCGAGGTATGGTCTAAATAGGGCAATAACATACTTGACTCATCTTGCCCGTGCGAACCTCTCGGTTGTTAACAATGTCGACCATACCGTGATGAAAGTCAGCCCGGGGTAACGGCGGCATCCTGGCTACTTACAAAGCCGGTGGTGGGCCATTCGCAATCGTCTCGATCATGCGGCGCCTTTTTCGCGGGTTCCACTTGAGCTATATCTTCAGTTACGGTTCGCCGCTACCTTTCAACACTGTGACGGGAACGGATCGGAATTTCGATACGAACACAAACGATCGGCCGGCAGGTGTGGCCAGAAATTCAGGCAAGGGTTTTTGACTTTGCCTCGTTGGACAATTCGACTCAGCCGGCGCTTTCAGCTGAGAGAAAAACTAAGTCTGGAGACTGTGATAGAGGGCTTCAACATATTCAATCGCGCTAACCTGCAATTGCCTAATGATGTTTCGGCCCTGGACTGATACCTGTGTCAGGCTTCGGCCAAGCCACCGGAGCGGCTGATTCGAGACAACAACAGTTTGGTTTGCGGCTGAGTTTTCGAAGATAAGCACAAAAGGGCCGAATGAATGCACTCTTCCCGAAAGGAACGCTCGACCTTCTGTTGAAGGAAGCCATAAAGGAAGGAGGGGCACTCTTGTAGCCTGTAAGTATTGGCCGATCTTGTCGCGTCCTAAACTTTTGTTCGGATTTCATTTCGATTCTAAGTAGTTCTCATGACAATTGGAAAAATCACTGTCACTTGTGCTAGAAGATCAACTCAGACCCTCGCGGGGTTCCCCTTTATAAGAAATCAGGCTCGAAGTAGCAGAGAGTGCCAACAAAATGTTTGGCTAACGCTCTTAGCTGTTTGCATCTGACGTCTAAAAAGCCAGACGCCCAAACGTCGGCAGGCGAACCAACAAGCAAAGTTTAAGAAAATCTGAAAGGGGACTTGCGCGATGGGAAAAACTACTGGTCCAAACTACACAACGCGTGAAAGTCAGAAGAGGTTTGCTCGGAGCATCGAGCGATTTTCGGTGACCGCGCTTGTGGTTTTAGCAGTCATCCTGGTCTGCTTAGCAGGCTCGATGCGCACAGAGCAATTCTTCCCTTTCCTCAGGGCATTCACCGTCTCAGCAGCAGCTCGAGACCGTACGCCTCCCACCGCGCCCTCGAACCTCCGGGTTACGGGGAAAACTACATCCAGCGTCTCGTTGGCATGGAACCCTTCGACCGATAAATCGGGAAACTTCTCCTATAGGATACGCCGCAGTGGAGGCCTCGAAATTTCGGCACCCCAGACGCAGACAAGTTTGACCTGGACCTCCAATCTGTCCGCGGGCGAGACTTATGAATTCAATGTCTACGCAATCGATGCCGCGGGGAACAAATCGCAGAACAGCAACACAGTCTCCGTGACGCTTCCCGCTGCCAACCCAACGCCAACGCCAACGCCGACGCCAACGCCGACGCCAACGCCGACGCCAACACCAACCCCAACACCGACGCAGCAGTTGTCGACCCCTGAAGTCTCCGTAATCGAAGTTGGGCCGACGCATATTTCGCTGGCTTGGGCTTCCACAGGTGGCGGGTCGACCCTTCGCTATTTGGTTTTCAAGGACGGCAACCTGGACAGGCAGCCGACGCCCGAGACGTCTGGCACCTTTTACCTGCTGGAACCGGAAACGACCCACACCTTTACGGTCCAAGCCAAGGACGGGGCAAGTTGGTCGCCGACGAGCAATACCCTCACCGTGACGACCAAACCTAGGAACCCCAATGACACGACACCACCCACGATGCCGACGATCAAGTGGATAGAGGATTGGGGTGGGAACGAGATTATTTTGGTCTGGGACCAGTCCACCGACGACCTGGATCCGCAGTCGATAATCCGTTACGACGTTTACGTCAACGGCGTCCTGGAGAGCATCACGGTGGGTTCGGGCCGAAGCCATCTTTACATTGTCAAAGGCCTCAATACCATCACTGTCATAGCAATAGACACGGCCGGTAACGAGTCGGCGGGGGCGACCACCACCTTCAATTGCGCTTGTTGACGATGAGCAAAAGACGTCCCCAGTCTGGAATCGTCGTCATTTGGGCTCTGCTTGAGTTGGTTGACCCTGACGCGTGCAAGCCGAAAGCGCTAAGGCAAGGAACACCCCTGTTCGTGTGTCTGGGGTTGGCGTCGATGCCGCCGAGCCAGCGGTGGCCGCGAACGGAACTGTCGGGCTATCTCTGTCGATGTGGTCATTAGGTCAAGAAGATCCTTATCCCGGCTCACGAGATATGTCGCATTGGCAACGATGGCGAGATTGATATACATCTCGTCATCGGGGTCGCGTTCGTAATGAAATTCTTCGGGGACGTTAGCGAGGAGAATCGCCTTTGCTTCCAGCTTCGTTAGAAAGGCGTTGACGCGGTCATTGATGCCCGGGAGTTGCGACGAAGCTCCACACGATTCAGTACATCCCGAACTTCGCGAATGATCGGCTCACTCACAAAGAGCGATATGTCTCCATTGAAAAACAGCCGCAGTGCTTTTCGCGCTGGGCTGTTACGGTTGGCGATTCCTTGAACGAAGAGATTGCAGTCAAAGACGACGCGGGGAGTAAGGTCGGGCATCGCCTATTTGTTCCGGCATCTCTCCTCGCGGATGGCCTTTTGGGTTTGCTCTACGAGGTCGTCGAGTTCTTCTTCTGACATCCCACTTTCATCGAAGCTTCGCGCAATCGGTTCGACGATTTCCTCGAACGATTTCTGAGCGAGAATCGCCGTTTCAAGCAGTTCCAAAGCGGCGGCCTCAGGAGTGGTCCCCTGGCGCTTCGAGGCCTCTGCAATGACGTGAACTGTATCAGGATCGCTTATTTTAACAACCAAGCTTTGCATAGATTTGGTTAGATACCGACGCGCTTAGTTTAGCACCCTGTTTAGCTCACGAAGCCAGCTTCCGGTAATAGCACAGGCTTCCACTTCGTGACGAGTTCAATAAACGGATCGCAACATCTTCAGTTTCACGCTTAGAGGCACACAAAACCAAAGGCGGTCAATCGTCCGCCTTCATTATTGCGCTAAATTGTTGTACAAACTTAGATTACGTGGAGCCGGCTGCCGGAATTGAACCGGCGACCTTCTAATTACGAATCAGACGCTCTACCAACTGAGCTAAGCCGGCTAAGGCGAAAAATAACTGATGCGGAACGCAGTTGAACTATACGAATGCCGTGTTTGCAGTGTCAAGCACGACTGATTGAACCAGCAGGAGGGAACATATGCCGAAGGATCCAACCAAGAATGTAGACAGATATAAGATTCGTGGCGGGCAACTGAATGAGTTTGAATATACCGAGAACCAGGGAGCGCTTGCCGGACAGAAGCCGAAGAGTCAAGGTAGGCTAATTCCCGGAACGCCGCCTGAGGAACGTGAGAATCTCGAACCGCAGGGTACGAAAAAAACCTCAAAGAAGAGAGCAACAAAAGCGGCGAAGGCTACAAAGAGCACGAAAAACAAAAGCACAAAAGGCACAAGCACAAAAGGCAAAAGTAAAAAGAGTACGAAGACGGTCGCAACAAGAGGCGCGAGTGCAAAGAAGTTGGCGGCGCGTAAGGCCGCGAAGAAGAAGTAAAGAAGTTGGCCGCAGATTTACGCGGATGAGCGCAGATCTGCGTAAGCTGATGCTCGCGTTTTTGCTGGTTCTGGTGGTCCAGCCGGCGCTCGGGCAGTCGCCGAAGAAGCTTCCGTCCGCTGACAAGATCGTCGACAACTATCTGAAAGCGATCGGCGGGAAGAAGTCTGTGGGCGCGTTGAAAGACGCGACTTACGAGTGGACCATTCAACTCAACAATCAACCATTCGGCACCGCGCGCACGCAAAGGAAAGCACCGTCGTCCGAACGTTGGGAGATGACGTTCGGCAACGGCCAGATCATCTCCGCCACCAACACGCGGTCGGCGTGGGAAATCGGACTTGATAATCGTCTGCGCACGCTGACGGGTCTCGAAAGCACCGCAGCCAAACTGCGCGCTTCACTCGACGCCTCGCGCCTCGTCAACTTCAAAAAGGCCAACGTGCTCGCGCGCGTTCTGTCGTTGGGTGACCTCGGCTCCGAACCAGCTTACATCGTCGAGTTCTCAACCAGGAGTGGCGCTCGCTTTCAGTATTACTTCAGCGT
>JAICQI010000426.1 GCA_025937955.1 Pyrinomonadaceae bacterium | reverse complement strand
CGCCGGGCCAGCGCGCGTGCGATCTTGCTCTTGCCGCAACCCATGAAACCGGTGATTACGATTGGTCTCTCTAGCTTCATTGTTTGGCGATCGATGCGAGCAACGGAAAGAATTCGGGAAACGAGATCGCGACACATTCTGAGCCTTCGATCTGTGTCTCGCCTTTTGCGATTAGCGCCGCGACTGCAAAAGCCATCGCGATGCGATGATCGTTGCGCGAATCGATTAATGCGCCGTGTAGTGGTGTAGGTCCGGAAACCAATAGTCCGTCTTCAAACTCTTCGACTTCGGCGCCCATCGCGCGCAGGTTCAAGGCCGTGGTCGCGAGCCGATCGCTCTCTTTCAGTCTTAGCTCGCTTGCGTCACGGATGCGGATGCCGCCGGGGATTTGCGAACCAATGACTGCGAGTAACGGAAGTTCATCGATCAACGAAGGGATCATTGCGCGACTCAGCGTTCGATCTGTTTCGCCTGCCACTCGATCGATTCCGCCACGTACATTGATGGTTCCGAAAGGTTCATTGCGTTCCGTCTTCACGTCGTCGGTCGAGATGTCAGCGCCCCACGAGCTCAGCACCGAGAGAAAAGCAGCGCGCGTCGGGTTCAGACCAACGCCTTCGATAGTGAGTTGTGACTCCGGCAGGAGCATGGCGGCGGCAACAAAGTACGCTGCGGATGAAACGTCTCCCGGTACAGTGATCGCGCCGCCGTTGAAACGTGCTGGACCGTCGAGTGAAACCGAGAGATCACTGTTTGTCGTGACAGGTACACCGAAGCCGTTGAAGAGTCGTTCGGTGTGATCACGTGAAGTCGTAGTCTCAATCACTGTTGTTCGGCCTTCGGCGTTCAGTCCGGCAAACAGGATTGCCGACTTCACCTGGGCGCTGGCGACGGGAAGTTTGTAAGTAATCGGATTTAGTTTCGCCGAGCCGTGGATCTTCAACGGCGCTTTGCCATCGGTTGCTTCGATCTTCGCGCCCATCAATTCGAGTGGTTCGATTATGCGGCGCATCGGTCGCGAGCTGAGTGATTCATCTCCCACAAGCTCAGCGGTGAGATCGTGACCGGCCAAAACGCCGCTCAGGATTCGCAGAGTCGAACCACTGTTGCCGCAATCCAACGAGCGCTCGGGCGCTACGAATTTCTGATTACCCGCGAAGACGAGTTTTTGATCGCGACGTTCGATGGAGACGCCGAGTTCCTGAAGACAGACAAGTGTCGAGGCGCAGTCTTGTGCGGTGGAGAAGTTTGAAATCTCGGAGCTTGCCGAAGCTAGTGCGGCAATTAGGGCCACTCGGTGAGATATCGATTTATCTCCCGGCAGTCGTAGCAAGCCATAAATCTGGCGCGCGGGGTTTAGTCTCATAATGTCAGATTCTGTAGGTAAGGGGACATTAGCTCCTGATTGTGCTATAAACTATTCATCCCGAAACGCCGTTTTTCCTCCAATCGGGATTTCCCCCCCCATAATATGCAAGGTGGATGGATTAGTTCGATGTCCAGTGCTGTATCTGCAATACTCTATCCGACTGTCCTGGTGGCAGAAGATTCAGAAGACACCCGCATTATGCTCAAGCGGGCGTTCGAAGTTAAGGGATACCACGTTTACGAAGCTGAAGACGGGCAGCAAGCTCTCGATATAGCTCGGCGATATCGACCGAGCCTGATGGTTGTTGACCTGAATATGCCGGTGCTTGATGGCCTGGAGACGATCAAGCACATTCGCGAAAACGAGGCGAATGGAGAGCACATCCCGATCGTCGCCATCACCGCCTACGACGTTTACGGCATGGAAGAAGCCGCGTTTGAAAACGGCTGCAACCGCTATCTGAGCAAGCCACTCGATCTGGAAGAGCTCGATCGCGCGCTGAAGGACTTAGGATTTATTGTTTGAATTAGCCGCAGATTTACGCGGATGAACGCAGATCTCAATCCGCGTTCATCCGCGTAAATCTGCGGCAAAAATGCTCCTATTCTTGACATGCGCGCATCCAGCATGTTACACCGTCGAACTCCTGATAAGTGTCTGAAGGTATAGAAACGACCGAGCTAAGTTTGCCCAGCCGCATTGACACGGTTGCTGCTGCGGCCGCCGCAGTTGCTGAATTTGTTGGCCGTTCAGGCATCAGTGAGGACGCTGCGTTCGGAATAGACATGGCCGTGCGCGAGGCCGTGACCAACGCAGTACTCCATGGCAATCGTCAGGATGAGGGCAAGACGGTAGATATCATTTTGAAAAGCTCACCTGACGCTGTTGAAATCAGTGTGCATGACCAAGGGTCAGGTTTCAACCCGGAAGAAGTCCCAGATCCAACAGCCCAAGAGAACATCTTAAAAACTTCCGGCCGTGGCATCTTTTTCATGCGCAGTTTTATGGACGAAGTCGACTGGTCGATAAGACCCGGCGGTGGTACAACGGTGCGCATGCTCAAGCGACGTTAATTCGCAATTGCATAAAGGAGATTTCTGAAATGGCTGAGTTGAATATCAACGAGCGTCAAGCCGGAGATGTCACCGTTCTTGACATGAGCGGAAAGATAACGATCGGTGAGGGTAGCGTGGCACTGCGCACCGCGATCCGGCGACTGCTCGAGGAAGGCAAAAAGCGCATTCTTTTGAATCTTGCGGGTGTGGGGTACATCGATTCGAGCGGCATCGGTGAGTTGGTTTCCAGTTACACGGCAATCGGCAAAGACGGCGGACAGCTCAAACTGCTCAATCTCACACAAAAACTCCAGGATCTGCTGACGATTACAAAGCTCCTGACTGTCTTCGACGTCTACGAAAGCGAAGCCGAGGCACTCAACAGCTTCAAATAGAACGGGAGAAAGCAATGGCTGAGCTCGATGTGAAAGAACGCCAAGCCGGAGATGTCACCATTCTCGACCTGAGTGGTGAAGTGCGGATTGGCGAGGGAAGCGTGTCCTTGCGTGATTCGATCAGAAAGCTGGCGGATGGTGGCAAGAAGAATATTCTGCTGAATCTGGGGGGCGTTAAGTATATCGATTCGACCGGTATCGGCGAGTTGATTGCAAACTACACGACCGTCAGTCGTCAGGGTGGCCAGCTCAAACTGCTGAATCTGACGGACCGCGTTCAAAATCTGCTGGTGATTACAAAACTGCTGACGGTTTTTGATTCGTACGATAACGAAGCCGAGGCATTGAAGAGCTTTCAGTGAATAGGATTTTAGCCGCAGATTTTCGCGGATAAACGCAAAGCAGAATCTGCGTTCACCTGCGAAAATCTGCGGCCTTTAATAATGTTTCGTGCCGCATTTCGCCGTCTGCTTGCGATCGATGATCCACCCGAGCGGACGGCGCTCGCGTTTTCAATCGGCGTCTTCATCGCCTTCTCACCGTTTCTCGGTCTCCACACCATCATGGCGACGGCGATCGCTTTCTTCTTTCGCTTCAACAAAATCGCGATCTATACCGGAACCTTCATCAACAACCCCATTTTTACCCTCGTCCCGATAATTATTGCTTCTTACGCTGTGGGTGCGTTCATCCTTGGGCGACCTTTGAGCATCCCAGACGAGGGACTTGAGCTCCTGAAGAACCCGCGGATCTTTTCCGGTGAGTATTACCAGCAGCTCTTTGTGCAGAGCTGGAGCATCGTGTGGCCTTTTACGGTGGGCGCGATGGCGCTCTCGGTGGTTTGTTCGCTGTTGGCTTATCCGCTAACATTACGGGCTCTGCGCGCTTATCGAACCCTTAGAAAGCCCCAGATTCACACGGAGTAACTTAGCTTGAAGCAATTTCTTTTGATCCTAATTATCACGCTCCTCTCCTGTGGTGTTGCCTCTTCGCAAACAGTTCAACAAAGGCAAGGGGCGACTTTTGAAGTTTCTGAATACGGCGTTGACTTCCAGGCAGATCCGCGACTCATCCTCGTGATGGCGGCGCTGGAAGTGGCGGGATTTGATCCAACGCCTGCGGGCCGTGCGCCATCAGCGTTTCGCGCGAAGTTGCGTAAAGACCTTGCCAACGTCGATCCGGATCTGCGCCAGCGTCTAAAAACTTTCTTCGATCGCAATAAGTTGCCCGCCACGGCCAGTCCCGCGGATCAGGCTGCGCGATACGTTTCCCTCGCCCTGGCGCTTGGCCCTGCGCCGACGTTCGAAGCGCCGGCGCGTTCAGAAGACTTGCCTGCCGGATTGCTGGAAGTACTCGATTTTGCGCCGCTGGTCCAGGAGTTCCATCGCCGCTCGGGAATTGATGAGCAAATGGTTAACTATGTGCGCGCGTACCAGGCCGAAGGCGATCGCCTGCGTGGTCCGACTACCGAGATGGTCCGATCGCTGCTGACTTACCTTCACACGAGGCCGATTACAACTTCACTCGAGCGAGTCGAGGTCAAAAACCCCAAGAAGGGCAGCAAACAAAAAACCTACAGCTTCAAAGAAAAAGACCGGCGCTTTTATATTCTGCCGGATCTGATGGCGCCGCGCGGAGCGATCAACTTCCGCATCATCGCCGACGACTACTACGCCGTCGTGCCGGAAGGGACCGATCCGACGTCGTCTGAATTGCGTCGCGCATATCTTCAATATGTGATCGACGCGCTCGTGCTGCGTTTCAACAAAGACATCGCGCTTCGTCGTGAACAAGTCAAACAGCTGTTGACTGAACGACAGAATGCGGGATCGCAGGTCACGCCTGATGTGTTTCTGAGCGTGAGTAGATCGCTGGTAACTGCCGCCGACGCGCGTTACGAGGAGATGAGAAGGCTCGAGCTGCTTTCGCGCAACACGCGCGCGCAACTCGCAGCTGCGAAAACCGAAGCTGACAAAGCAACGATCGGCAAGTCAGCGCAAGCCGAGATGAAAGCCATTCAGGATGAAACTGTGGCGCGCCTGGCTGAGGAATACGAGAAGGGCGCGGTGCTGTCTTTCTATTTTGCCGATCAGCTGAAAGGCATTGAGAGCGCAGGATTCGATCTGGCAAACTTTTTTCCGGACATGATTGCCTCGTTCGATCCGGTGCGTGAAACCAAACGGCTGGCAGAGAATGCTGAGACAGTGCAGCGGGCCATCGCGGCGCGTGAAGCACGTATCGCCGCCCGGCGCTCGCAAGCGGAGGGCAATCCCGAAGGCAGCGGCAAGGAATCGGTGCTCGTTCGCGATTTGGCTGCGATTGAAGACACTTTACGCACCAAGGATTACAACGAAGCCGAGAGTCGTTTGCGTGAGATGTTGAAGGATTACCCGCGCGAGCCACGCATCTTTTTTGCGTTGGGCCAGACGGCGAGTTTGGCAGCGATGGATGCGACTGATGAGCAGGTGCAGGCGGAACGACTCAATCGAGCGCTCGGGCACTATCGATTGGCGGTTGCGGCTTCTTCACCGGATTCGGACAAGGCGATCATGTCGCGCGCGCATGAGTCGATGGGGCGCATCAACGCGTTCTTCGACAACAAGGCTGAAGCATTGAAGGAATTTGAGGAAGCGATAAAGCTGGGCGATGTTCGCGGCGGCGCTTACAAAGAAGCGCTCGAAGGAAAGAAAAAGCTCAGCCAACCTTGATTGTAGGGGTGGCCCTCCGTGGCCACCCCACAAAGTTTACTCCAGCGCTTTCGCGGCATTGATTCTCCCGCCGCTAACGGTTTT
>JAICQI010000973.1 GCA_025937955.1 Pyrinomonadaceae bacterium | reverse complement strand
TGATGCTCAACGGTCTTCTCCAAATGTGCGAGCTGGGAAGTAAAATCAGTGTCCTCTGTCGCTAGATCCTCTATTTCTAAAAGTAGCTGCTCAACCTGCTCGTGCTCCTCGCGCGACTCCCGCACCATGTCTTTCAATTCGGCGTGTTCCTCTAAGGCTGGATAGAAAATCGTCTCTTCAATCTCGGCGTGGACAGCCAATTCAGTGTCGATCTGATCAAACAATTCTTTCTTTTCGTCATTATCACGAATCTGTTGCGCCTGCTCGAAGAGCTGCCTTACCTTTTGATGATCTTGGGTAAGTAGATCTAAAGCGTTCATCTCCACCTCCATATGACTGGAATACCGCTGCTCCGAGCAAAGCAGGTGCCAGAGAGTAGGCGCGAAATGGTAGTCCTGTAATAGGGTATGCTCGTCATCGCGTCCGAATCATGCTTTTGAGAGATTGCCCTCGTCCCATTTACAAGACTTTTGCAATTGCATCATCACTGACGCAACATGTGCACCTACCTGCCGCCGTCGGACGTGAGTGGGACATGGAAACCGTATGCGTCGCAAATACCAGCCGTCGGATGCAATTGGCAAATCGGCGAATGGTCGAGGCGTGCGGTTGGGTCGCAAATCGACCGCAGAGGTTGGTTTCTATCCGTTTGGGTTGTAGTTAACGGCGGTTGGGGCAGTGGGTCTGGATTTGATTTCACGGCAAAAGCAATGGTACTGCGCCGAAGGATGCGGCATCCAAACAGCGTTGGCGGGGTCGCGATCTAGAACGGTTCGACAACCTTGCCGTCGATGCTGTCGTAACGTAGCCGGACGCGCTGCTTTAGATTGTTCTCAAGATCGTAAATATCGCATTGATCGTAGGGATGAGAATAGAGGTGCAGGCTAACTGCGGGCACCATTGACGGATTCGCCACGCTGTGAATATTGGCCGGGCCGTCGAGATGACCGCGCTCGCCGCGATAAGGTTCGCCAATTTGCCGCACCACTAATGGGTTCTCGGAAACTTCGCGGTAGTTGCACAATATCAGGCTGCCTTGCTCGACCCGGCTCCAGCAACGCTCGCCTTCATGGCCGTGGACCGGCGCCCGCTGGCCGATGTTCCAGCAAATAACCAGCAACTCAAAGAACTCATTTTTGAAGACCAGATTACGGGTGTAGCGCTCCGGACGAAAAAAGATGTAGCGCTGCAGGGAATCCGGCTCGATCAACGTTTTCTGTAGATGAGTATGAATATCCTCGGTAGCAAATCCGCGCCTGAGAACGTCGTTGATGCCGTCCAGGAAAGCTTCCATGCTGAGCAAATTTTGGCTGGCCATGGCACGAGCCCCTAAAACTTCACAAAAATATCTTTGGCTTCGTCCCCCGTCAGTTGCTTGATCGTGGTGATTCGATCGCTAAATTCGGTGAGGGTGCCGAGAGATGCTGAGCCGACGTCGATCAGGATCGAGAAAAGCGAAAAGCCCAAACGCTCCTTTTCTTTTCGGAATTGCTCCGCCCATTCCGGCGCCACTTGACATTCGCCGTCAGTGATAAAGACAACATCGCCTTTTTTGAAGCGAGCGTGCTTCAAGCACTCCAGCGCCGCTTCCAATGGTCGT
>JAICQI010000278.1 GCA_025937955.1 Pyrinomonadaceae bacterium | reverse complement strand
GATCTTCACTAACGAAGACAGTATTACTGAACAGTTCACTAAACTCATACTGCGCTTCACGGACCAGACGTTCGAACAGATCAAGTCGTCTCCGAATGCGACTATGAAAACAGGCGGACCGGCAGCGAGCCAGGCGCGCGGTCTGTTTCGCGACAATCAGGATCTGTTGCGCAAACGTCTGCGCGACAATCGCGAGTTGCGCACCTTGTACGATCTCTACAACCCTGCTCGCGAGGGATTTTTCGCAGCTTTCATCGACGGCAAGCGATTCAACAAACTCGTCTTCCTGCTGGAACCACTCGGCGTGCCGAATGCGACTCCGGAAGAGGTCGCGTTGTTTAGTTACGGTGAAACAGACGGCGGCCTGTGGACCGCTTTCCACCGTGAAGAGGAATACAAGAAGGGCACTGCGTCCAGCTCTGAAGATAATCGCCTGATCGATATCACGCGTCACGAGATCGACGCAGCTATCAAGGGCACGCGCCTCGCCGCAACCGATCGTCTCACTTTCATCAACCTGCGACCCGGTACGCGCGTGGTGCCTTTCGAGCTTTTTGGTCCACTCAGAGTCTCCAAAGTGCAGGACGCAGACGGTAACGATCTGAGTTTTGTGCAGGAAGACAAGAATGAGGACTCGGACTTTGGCGTTATCATGCCCAAGCCGCTCGAGGCCGGAAAAACCTACCAGATCTCCATCCAGTATGATGGCACTGATGCGCTGCGCGATTCAGGCGGCGGCAACTTCATCCTGATCCCGCGGTCAACCTGGTATCCGGGTAATGCCAACGTGCTTTACGCCGAAGACCGCGCCATCTTCGACATGACTTTTCGTTATCCGAAGAGTTTTACATTCGTTGGCACCGGTTCACCGACAGCGCCTGACGTGCGCGAAGGTGATCTGGCGGTTGCAAAGTGGTCCAGTGGTCAAACGGAACTGGCTGTCGCCGGGTTCAACTACGGCAGATTCAAGAAGAAAGTAATTAGCGACAAAGACACCGGTTACGAAGTTGAGTTTTACGCGAATACCGAAATCCCCGACGAACTCAGGATGGTCCAGCAACAGATCGAGCAGGCCGAAGCCCGGGGTGAACAAACCATGACCACACTCGGCTCGATCTCGACTACGAAGGTTGGAGACAGGGCTCTCGCTGATGCTCAAAACGCGACCCGCATTTACAACGCATACTTCGGCAAACTGCCTTACACCCGCATTGCGATGTCGCAACAACCCGCGGGCTTCTTTGGCCAGGCATGGCCCACGCTTGTCTACATGCCTTACCTGGCGTACGTCGATACGACTCAACGCGCGCAACTGTTAGGCACGCGTGGTGGCACCAATACCTTCTGGCGCTACGTCGCTCCCCACGAAATTGCGCACCAGTGGTGGGGTCACATCATCGGCTGGGATAGCTATCACGACCAGTGGATGAGCGAAGGATTTGCAGAGTTCTCGTCTTCACTTTACGTACAGATCATTCGCGGCGACGAGAAGTTTATCGACTTTTGGGAAGATCTCAGGAAAACGATCATCGAGCCTTCGCCGGCAACCAAAGATCGCAAGCCGTACACGGTTGGACCAGTTACCCAGGGATACCGGCTCAATAACGGCAAGACCGGCGGTGTCGCGCAGCGACTGATCTATCCGAAAGGCGCTTTCATTCTTCACATGCTGCGCATGATGATGATGGACCAGCACAAGGGTGGCGGCGATGCGCGCTTCCAGGCAATGATGAAGGATTTCGTCAAAACGCATTTCAACCAGGCTGTCTCAACCGAAGACTTCAAAGCCATTGTCGAAAAGCACATGACGCCGGAAATGAATATCGACAACAACGGCAAGATGGATTGGTTCTTTAATCAATGGGTTTATGGAACGCAGATTCCGGCATACAAATTTGAATACAAGGTATCGTCAGACGGCACGCTGAATGGAAAAATCACTCAATCGGGTGTGTCGGACGATTTCGCGATGCTGGTGCCGATATACGTCGATATGGGCAAGGGATGGTCGAGACTTGGTTCAGCTCGAATGATCGGGAATACCTCGGTTGAGATCAAAAATCTCAAGCTGCCCTCCGTGCCGAAACGCGTCGCGACTTGTGCGATGCACGACGTGCTGGCGACGAGTATTGAGAACAGTAAGTAAAAGCCTGCGAAGCAGCTCGCAAATGCGTGGGCGCGGAACCTGCTAAGCTGGTGGCAGCATAAAGCCTGGGGCGCAAGCCCCTGGATCGTTATTAATAAAGAGCGCGAGCCCGCGGAGCGGGCGACAGCGCTGCCGCCCGTTTCACGGGCTCAATCGCCGGTTTTTAATCGTTATCCTGGGGCTTGCGCCCCAGGCTTTATTCTGCCACCTGCTTCGCAGGTTCCGCGCCCACGCATTTGCGTGCCACCTGCTTCGCAGGTTCCGCGCACAATAAGCTTAAACGTTACTGTTCGCAGGCTAAGTGTTAAGCATAACTTGCGTAGACGGATTTGACTTTGTCGAGGAATTCGCGGCGGTCGACGACAAAGTAGAGTTTTAATTGACCGGAGCCGGCTACTTCGTCCAAAAGCTTTTCGAAAGTCTCAAACTGATCCGTCGTCGATATATTGTGCGCTGCGAGGTAACCGCCTCTGCGCATGCGGCGGATTAGTTCCATCAAAGTCAGCCGTCCCTCCAGCGTGCGCCCACCGTGCTCATGCGATCTGCTCACCAGATACTGGACCAACAAACTCTCGTTGTACAACGGTGGCGCGAGAAAGAGTCGCGCGCCTTCGCGTTCCCAGCTTTCTTCCAAACGTGACGACGGTCGCACGGTGCGCAGCTCTTCAAACACGGCGGACCAGTCCTGCTTTGGTTCCTTTCTTTCCAGGTAGGCGCGCGTTGCGTCGAGCAACCACGATGGATCGTCGAGATCGAGTGAGATACGCAAGGTGTCGATCCAGGCGAAGAAGGCACTGCGTCGATCCGACTTGAGCTCTAGCAAGGCAAACTGGTCCTTCTTCTTTTCCAGACTCTTGAGAAGTTTTCTACGTGGCGCGTCGGTGGTCTTGCCGCCTTCGATGCAGTGCGTGTCGAGACGCGCGTGCCAGCGCTTGGCGGCGTTGCAGTACGGACACCGTGGGTGCTTCTCGTCGCTGTCGAAAAATGGTCGCACGGCTGTTCGTGAAGTGAGCTCTTCGATAGTTGGACTGTAACGTTTGATTTCGGAATAAGCGGAGCGCGGCGCGAGACCAATCTGTTTAGTGAAGATGTCGAAGATGCAGGCCAGGCAAACGAGCGTGGTGTAATCAGTGATGGTGCCGGGTGGGAAGCCGCTAAAGTCTAGTTCTTTCATAAGCCGCAAAAAGGCACAAAAGGCACAAAAAGGTTATTGCAGCGATACCAGTGCAGGAGTTAGATCGTTATCGGTGTGGCCCACGGCCAGATCCAGTTCGGCTTCGATGTTTCCGGTGGTGGAGGCCAGAGATTTGAAGTCGAAGAATTGGTGATCCAGCAGGTGCGACGGAACCGTATTGCCGAGGGCGTTGAGCATCGAAGCGCGAATGTGGGGGATCTCCTTTTCGAGCTCCGCGATCAGGTTCTTGATCCGCACGCGCTTCAGATTTGTCTGAGAACCGCAGAGATCGCACGGAATAATCGGAAAATTGCGCTCCGTGGCGTACTGCGCGATATCTCGTTCGGAACAATAAGCCAGGGGCCGGATGATCGTGTTGCGGCCGTCAGTAGAGCGAAGCTTCGGCGGCATTGCTTTCAATGAGCCGACGTAAAAGAGGTTCAGCAAGAGAGTCGTGATTATGTCGTCGGCGTGGTGACCAAGCGCGATCTTGTTACAGCGTTCTTCGACGGCAATGTTGTAGAGAATGCCGCGACGCAGGCGTGAACACACCGAACAATACGTCTTCCCTTCCGGGACTAGTCGTTTAACGATCGAATAAGTGTCGCGCTCGACGATGCGGAACGGAACTTTGAGCTCGCTCAGGTAAGCGGGCAGCACTTCAACCGGAAATCCCGGCTGTTTCTGGTCTAAATTCACCGCCAGCAGTTCAAAATTCACCGGAGCGCGGCGCTGAAGGTCGAGCAAGAGATCCAAGAGCGTGTGACTATCTTTACCGCCCGACAGACAGACCATCACGCGGTCGCCATCGTCAATCATGCCGAAATCGGCAATCGCTTCGCCCATCCGGCGTAATAATCTGGTTTTGGTCCTGCTTTCAGTCTCCATATGCACTTCTCAGAATGCCATGAATTGTAATTTTCTTACAAAGCTAGACACAGACAGCCGAGTTTGTCTATTATGGAAAGCCCGCTCCGTGCGGCGAATCATCGTTACTAGCATTTCAACACGCTAGGAATCCACGAACAAAAGGCAAGCGCGTCGTTAAGTTGCATCAAGGTTCCGACGGCCGGTGACTAAACTTCCGCGCCCCCATATTTACGGAGGTAACTAATGCTCAGGATAGGAAAGAATGCCAAGGATCAGGAAGATAACGACCACTCCAGCCAAAGACCGGAGGTTCCTGATTACTCCACTGCCAAGAACTACCCGTCGTATCAGCCAACGAATACTGAAACAAGGCCGGCAGTAGATGCGACACCCAGCACCGGTTCTCGCGCCATGACCGAGAGCGAGAGCCTGGCGAAAGATATCAAGGAGGGTACGCTCAGCGGTTTCGTGGGCGGCGGTACTGTTGTCACCGGCGAAGCAAATTTTAAGGCCATGATGAGAGTTGACGGCCACCTGTCGGGCCGCGTCAGCTCCTCGAGCGGTACGCTCATCGTGGGGGCAAATGGCAAGGTTGACGCCAATATCGAAGTTGCCGTAGCCGTAATTCATGGAACCATTAACGGCGAC
Source organism: Pyrinomonadaceae bacterium (assembly GCA_025937955.1). Lineage (GTDB taxonomy): Bacteria > Acidobacteriota > Blastocatellia > Pyrinomonadales > Pyrinomonadaceae > PSRF01. Next base: position 2,556 of record JAICQI010000278.1, on the reverse strand, counting down.
ATCATTGCCACGCAGCGTTTGGAACTGGGCCGTGCCGCGAAGGTAAACGGCAACATCCAGACACCGTCGCTCATCATCGAGCAAGGCGCGGTGTTTGAAGGAACCTGCAAAATGGTGCAGATGACTGCGGCGGCGGACAAGGCGAAAAAGAAGGAAGATCAGCCGCTTGATACCTCGCGGATGAAGCCGATTCCGGCGGATGCTAAGACGACGGATATTCCGGCAGCGACGAACGTCGTCAACTAGGTTGATTTAGAAATCAGCTGTAAGGGTGGTCCGGCTGGGCCACCCTTTTATTTTTTGCCGGATTTTTATCTGTGTAAATCTGTGGGTAATGTATTATTCACGTCCCTATGCTCAAGAGAATAATTGGTATATCTCTGGTCTGCGTGGCCCTGTCGTCCGCGAGCTTTGCACAGGATCCGACACTCCTCAAGATCGTGAAAGCCGAGGACGAGCGGCGCTGGGATGCCGATCTGCGCGATCTGTTTTCGAGTCGGAATGCGCAGGTCCGGAAGCGTGCTGCGCTCGCCGCCGGACGAATCGGAGACGAAAGCGCGCTCGACGCGCTGACGAACCTGCTTGAAAAAGACGCCGACCCAACTGTTCGCGCGATGGCAGCCTTTGCAATCGGCGAGGTCGAGTCGGAAGCGGGCGCGAATGCTTTGCTCGCACAACTGAAGAACAAGAGTGGACCAGTCGAACTCAGAGCACAGGCCATTGAGGCTTTAGGCAAGATCGCCGCGGCTTTGCAAGGAGAAAAGGAAGCCCGCCAACGCGAGCTCGGAGCCGCGATCCTCGAAACGCTAAAGTCTGAATCAGGACAGCCAGTAATTCTTTTGGGTCTGACCGCAGCCTTGCGCTCGCGACCCGCCGATGCCGGGCCAACTCTCGCAAAATTCTTGACTCACGCTAACGCGCGCGTGCGTGCTGACGCCGCGAACGCACTGGCGCGACTGCGATTGAAAGACGGCACCGAGCAATCAAGAAAGCTGCTGGCATCCGATCTTGATCCGATAGTGCGCGCGAATGCAGCACGTTTGCTCGGCATCGCTGAAGACAAGCAATCGGTTGACGCACTGCTGGCTAGCGCTACTGATGACAAGGATTCACGGGTGAGAGTAAATGCGATCCGCGCGCTCGCCGCAGTTAAAGATCCGCGTGCGGCTGAACCCTTGCTTGCTCGCGGGCAATTCCTCGCTCAACGGGACCTCGCCAACAGATCGGCTGAGCTCAACGAGATCCTCGAGATCGTGACCACACTGGGACGCCTCCGGGCCCAAAATGAAGATCACAAGGTCGTCGCCTGGCTGCGCAAGCTCAACGAAACTCTGAACCACACAGCGCCTGAGATCGATCTCGCTTTCGTGCGCATCGCGCCGGCCACATATCTCTCGGAGTTCGGAACCGCCGAACAGGCGAAGCGTAAAGTTCAGGAAATAATCCTGCTCGACTGGCGTGGAGCAGCAGGCGTCGCCGCCGGTCTGGGCGAAGTTGCGGCCCTACCTGACACAGTCTCAAACAAATCCGAGCTCGCCGCCACGGCACAAACTCTGCTGCGTGCGATGCTCGATTACCGCAACTCAGGTCTCAACATCAACACGCTCGTCGCCGTTCATTCCGAATACGCTATCCCCGACGTCCTTCGCGCCCTCGCTGCCTTCAAGCCGACGGATCTGGCAACCGTCGCGCGCGCACATTTAACCGATAGCGACGTCATCGTTCGCGGCACCGCCGCGGATCTGTTGGCTGATCTTCCGCCTTCCGAAGAAACTACGCGCTCGCTCGTTCAAGCGTGGCCGCAAGCTGCCAACGACACTCTGAACGATGCGGCGATCTCGATTGTCGATGCACTCGGCAAACAGAAGAACGATGCGGCGATCAACCAACTCAAGGAAGCACTAAAATCAGGCGATCCGCTGATCCGGCGCAGGGCGGCTGCGGCGCTGAAAGCAAGCGGCGCCGGCGACTTCTCCGCGCAAATCGGAACGGTGCACACGCGCAACACCGACGCTGATTACAGTCGCGCGCTGTCGCGAATCGGAAAAAATGTGCGTGCCGTCGTGACTACCAGTAAGGGTTCGTTTACTATTGAGTTTCTCCCCGAAGCAGCGCCCCTAACCGTCGACAACTTCGTTCAACTTGCCCAGCGGAATTATTACCGAAACGTCACTATTCACCGCGTGGTGGCAAACTTCGTGATTCAGGATGGGGATCCGAGAGGAGACGGCAACGGCGGACCGGGATATCAGATCCGCTGCGAGATTAACCAGGTGCTGTATGATCGCGCGGCAGTCGGGATGGCGTTGTCAGGCAAAGATACAGGCGGTTCGCAGTGGTTCGTCACTCATTCACCGCAACCACACCTCGACGGCGGTTACACAGTTTTTGGGCGAGTAGTAGCGGGAATGGATGTGGTCGATAAGATTGTCCGCGGCGACGTGATTCAGTCAGTGACGATTAGACAAGGCAGGCTCCGCTAGGACGCCTCCTTGGAGTGGGGTGCCGTGGCACCCCGATTGGCATGTTTTTAGGGTAGGGGGTAGTGAGCTATTT
>JAICQI010000337.1 GCA_025937955.1 Pyrinomonadaceae bacterium | reverse complement strand
GCCAACCGTTTACAACGTGCCGTGGAAGATTTGGGAAGCGAGGACCGCACCGCATAAAGGTTTGGTCTTATACTGGTTCCCGGCCACTAATGACGAAGTCAAGAAATCACCTCTCAAGGCGTCAAGAATTCTCACGGTCTACTCCGCGCAGTGCGTCACGATGACAGTGGCTGATGCCAGGACTCCGGAATTGAAGCCTATCATCGGCGACTCCGCGGTGCCCGTTGCAGTGTTGGCCAGTGCTGACGGAACTCCGATTAACAAAGTCGAGCACACCGGCGGCAAGCTCAAGGTCGAACAGGTGGAGAAACTCGTCGAAGGGGAGATGAAACAGCGCGAGACCAGTCTCGACACACAGTTGAAGAGTGGAAAAGAGAAAGCGAAAGCCGGCGACAAGGACGGTGCGATCGCTGCGCTAAAACCCGTTGCGGAGGAGAAGTGCCTGTTCCCGAAGAAGGCAAAAGACGCCTCGAAGGAGTTGAAGAAACTGGGCGTTGAGGAAGTCGGCAGCATTCCCGGTACCGCACCAATTCTCGATCGCGTACAGGGCGCCAAAGTCGAAGCAGTAATGCGTAATGGACTGCGCGCAGAGATCGCCGAAGCGTACGTCACGGCTCTGAAGCTCTACCGGAAAGCACATCAAATGGATCCGGCGGATCCGACGCCGCTTCGTTACTTAGGCGAACTTTATCGACACCACACCGGCGAGTGGGACAAAGCGAGAGAAACCTTCAACACCATTCTTAACATGCCTGCCGATGCTATCGCGCGCGCCGTCGCGCTTCACGGCCTGGGCAAGATGACGATTCACGATGGCGAGTTTAAGAAAGGTCTGTCGCTGATGGAACAGTCTGTTGGCGAGTTTCCGCTGGCGCTGGCCTATCGCAATCTCGCAGTCTACTGGAACTCCGAAGGCGACCTGGAACAGGGCAATGCTTACACGCAAAAGGCCCTCGCGCTTGAGCCAAAGGATCCATACAACATCGTGTTCGCGGCAGTATTCATGGCTGCTTCCGGTCATGGTGACGAGGCGCTGAAGATTGCACGGGCAAACCGCAATCTGCTGCCCGCGTCGTACAACCTCGCCGCGATTTACGCGCAAACGGGTCACCGTCGCGAAGCGCTCGCGCTGTTGCGACGTCACTTTTTCCGTTACGAACGTTATCAGGCTGTTCGCGCCAAGGAGATGATGGAAGCGCGTGTTGATGCGGTGTTTGATTCGCTGCGCCAGGATTCAGCGTTCCTGGCGTTGACCAGTGGTGCCGATGGCAAGCTCCAAATGCCGATGCGAAACATGACGGGGACAGCGAATCAAGATTGATGAGCTCGCCGCCGAGTTATCGCATCTGGCAAGTAATTGTAGCCTCAGCAGTCGGTACCATGATCGAATGGTACGACTTCTACATCTTTGGTACCCTCGCGGTCACCATCGCGCCGCTGTTCTATCCGAAAGGTAACGACACGCTTGCGCTGATCGCTTACCTATCGACCTTTGCGGTTGGCTTTGTTGTTCGTCCTTTCGGAGCGCTCTTCTTCGGTCGCATCGGCGATCTTGTCGGACGAAAGTATGCGTTTCTGGTGACGCTGCTCGTGATGGGCGGCGCCACCGCCGCAATCGGTTTCCTTCCTACTTACGCAACCATCGGCATCGCTGCGCCGATAATCCTTTTGTTGATTCGCGTCCTTCAGGGACTCGCGCTCGGCGGTGAGTATGGCGGCGCTGCCGTTTACGTCGCCGAGCACGTGCCGGACGAAAAACGAGGGTTCTACACCAGCTTCATTCAAATCACTGCCACGCTCGGTCTTTTTGTTTCGCTGGTGGTCAGTATTGTGGTGAAGAACGCGATGTCGCCCGAAGCTTTCAATGCCTGGGGCTGGCGCTTGCCGTTCATCCTGTCGATCTTTCTCGTCGGCGTCTCTTTATACATTCGCCTGCGCATGAAGGAGTCTCCGATTTTCAGTCAGATTAAGACCGCAGGCATGACGTCGAGCCGCCCGCTCGTCGAGGCGTTCACGCATTGGGACAATTTGAAACGCGTCCTGATTTCACTTTTCGGAGCTACTGCCGGTCAGGGCGTGGTCTGGTACACCGGACAGTTCTATGCGCTCTTTTATTTGTCGACAGTGTTGAAAGTGAATGATCGCTCGGCGCAATACATCGTTGCGATCGCGCTAGTGCTGGCGATGCCGCTGTTTGTATTCATGGGAGCGCTCTCCGATCGCATCGGACGCAAGTGGATCATGATGCTGGGCTGTTTACTCGCCGCGGTTTCTTACTTCCCGATCTATCAGGCGATGCAACGTGCTGCAGGTTCGAATGTCGTCACGGCAACGTCCCAAAGAGATCCTGTTACTAACGCTATTCGTCTCATCCCGCAGACCGACATGAACGGTACGCTCGAGCCGGCAAAAGAAGTGCTGCCTTACGTTGATATCTCAACGCTGCTGAGTTCACCAATTGCATGGAAGCTGATCCTGCTCGTCTTTATTCAGGTGTTCTTTGTAACAATGGTCTACGGGCCAATTGCGGCTTACCTGGTGGAGGCATTTCCGGCAAAGATTCGCTACACCTCGCTCTCGCTTCCCTATCACATCGGCAACGGCGTATTTGGCGGGCTACTTCCGGTGATCGGTCTATGGGTAGTCGAACGAACCGGCAATATCTACGCCGGCCTCTATTATCCGATCATCATCGCGTCGCTGACCTTTATCGTAGGTTCGTTGCTACTAAAGGAAACTAAGAACACGCTAATCTGGGATGAAGTTAGCCACAGATAAACACGGATCTGTTTTGATCAGCTAAAAATCCGTGTTCATCTGTGGCTATAAATCACGCCGTTCTTCATCACGAACACGACCTTCTGAAGGTTCTCGATGTCTTTGAGCGGGTCGCCTGAGACGGCGACGATGTCGGCCCACTTGCCGGTTGTTAAGGAGCCCAGATGTTTCTCCCAACCCAACAGGCGCGCGCCGTTCATTGTTCCGGCGACAATTGCGTCCATGTTGCTCATACCGCCCCATTGGACCATCAGCGCAAACTCGTGCGCGTTGGTGCCGTGAGGAACGACACCGGCGTCAGTGCCAAATGCAATCGGAACTTTGTTGGCTACCGCGAGTTTGATCGCATTACGAACTGCTGCTGCCGCAGCCAATGCCTTCTCGGCACGCAAGCCTTTCAACACTCCCGTCTTCGCTGCCCGCTCGACTCCTTCAGCTGCCGATAGCGTTGGTACCAGAAACGTTCCGCGCTCGCGCATGAGCCGCGCGCCTTCTTCATCGAGAAACGAACCGTGCTCGATTGAAGAGACGCCGGCGCGCACGGCTATTTTGATCCCTTCTGTGCCGTGAGCATGCGCCGCTACTTTCCGCTCCAGCTTGTGCGCTTCGTCAACCATTGCCTTTAGTTCTTCAAACGTGTACTGAGTCGCGCCGACAGCATCGCCTTCAGACAACACTCCGCCCGTCGCGCACGTCTTGATAACGTCGGCGCCATATTTGATTTGATAGCGAACAGCGGCGCGAATCTGTTCCGGACCGTCGGCGACGCCTTCCTCGATCCCCGGATCAAACAGTCCCGGACGAAAACCATTTTCGTCGCAGTGTCCGCCGCGAATGCCGAGTGAGTGACCCGCCGTCATCATTCGCGGTCCGGGCGTCCAACCTTCGTCGATGGCCTTGCGCAACGCCATGTCGTCAAACCTTCCGAACGCGCCGACGTTCCGCACACTCGTAAAGCCGGCCATCAGACTAGCTCGCGCGTTCTGCACACTGAGAATCGCTGCGAAAGATTCGAAGTCTCTGACCAGCGCATTTTCACCCGCCGGATCTCCGAGCACACGACCGATTAAGTGAGTGTGCGCATCGATGAATCCCGGCATCAGCGTGACGTCGCCGAGATCGATCATCTTCGCGTTCGCTGGAACACGCACCGCACTTGCGGCTCCGAGAGCCGTGATCGTGTTGTCAGTGACGACTACAACTGCGTTGTTGATCGGAGCCGCCCCTGTTCCATCGATCAGGCGAGCCGCCCTTAGCACGACTATGCCTTTACCGATCGGAGCTTCGGGAGTGATGCGCGTGGTCGAAGTTTGCGACAGAACGGCCGCGCACATTGAATTGACCAGAAACAATGTGACGGCGAGTAGTTTGAAGTGTTTCAAATGTTAGTCCTCTGGTGGCTCAGCATGAGATCGGAATGCTGGTTCCAAATGCAGCATTCACTGCAGCGAGAAATCCCTGCGCGGAAACTGTATCGAGCCGGTAATCAACATTCGTCGAGCGGCATACAGAATCGCCCGTAATGGTGATGGCGACAATCAGTTGCTTGCCATTGACGGTGAGAAAGTTGGGTCCACCAGAATCTCCAAAACAAGTGCCGCCATTGCCGGTTGAAGGATTCTGGGACAAACGAAGGTAACCTCCGTTCAGCGAGTTGAAGCTTGAGAAAGAGAACATGCGCGGAATCGGATTTAGATCCTGGAAGAACGGGAGACCACCACCGACCACTCGATTCTGCAACCCATAACCAGCATTCGTGAACGTCGCTGTTTTCAATCCATTCTGAGCAACAAGCTGATCCAGCAGTCCGCAAGCGGGCAATGTAGCAGGCGTCACGCCGCGCACACTTCGTTCCAGGATCAGGACGCCAATGTCTCCGGAATCACCCTGGCTGGGGTTGTAATTCGGATTGGATACGACGTGAGCAACGGGCAGCAGTTCTGTTTTATTACTTGTGAGTGAACCAAAAGGTATCGATTGATCAAAACTGACGTAAGCTACATCTCCTTCCGGAGCCAGATCCTGCGTGTAGAAAAGCGTGCAGTGAGCCGCTGTCAGAAACACGTTGGGCGTGATCAATGTTCCTGAGCAGATCGGAAAAATTTGCCCATTGGTCGACTTAACAATGAAGGCGCCGGTATTACGGAACTGGTTGTTTGAGTCCACGAAACCATAGGTAATTGCAGAAGTTTTAGGCGGGAGCAACAGCGAGCCACAGACCAGGCTCAGCGTAAGCGCAAAGAAACAGATCAATCGTTTCATTTCGGAAACCTCCTTGATAATCTTGGTATGAAAAGCTTGACGGGATAGCCGGGACGGGAGGATTTTACATCCCCCGTGGCTTAGTTGCCTAATCTCAACCCTTGCGGTACTCTCACGGCGCTCATTCGTTGCTCATATGAAGATTAGTCGCCGCCATTTCAACTCTGCGCTCGTCGTTGGCCTCGGATCGATACCGTTTCGATCGTTTCTTCCGCAAGCCACACTGCGCGTAAACGGCAAACGGATCATGGACCACATCCTGGCGTTGGCGGAGTTTGGCAAGAACCCGCAGGGCGGCGTCAGTCGCGTCGCGTACAGCGATGCTGACAAACAAGGGCGCGAATACGTGTTGGGCCTCATGCGTGCGGCCAGGCTCGACGTCAACATCGATGCGGCCGGGAACCTGATTGGTCGCCGCGAAGGAAGTGCCACTGGTCTCGCTCCGTTACTGATCGGATCGCACGTTGATACCGTTCCCGAAGGTGGAAACTACGACGGCGTGGTTGGATCGATGGGCGCCATCGAAGTCGCACACACGCTTGCTGAGAACAACGTCACCACGCGCCATCCGCTTGAAGTCGTCATTTTTCAGAACGAAGAGGGCGGGCTGATCGGCAGTCGTGCAATGGACGGCGAGCTGACGGAAAAAGAGCTCGATCTCGTGAGTCGTAGCGGCAAGACAATTCGCGAAGGGATTAAGTTCATCGGCGGCGATCCTGCGAAACTCGCTGACGTTCGTCGCAGGAAAGGAGACATTGCCGGTTATCTCGAGTTGCACATCGAACAGGGCGGCACGCTCGATACTGAAAAGATAAACATCGGAGTCGTGGAAGGCATTGTCGGGATCAACTGGTGGGACGTGACCATCGAAGGTTTTGCCAATCACGCCGGCACTACCGCGATGAATAATCGTCAGGATGCGCTTCTGGCGGCGGCGAAGTTTATCGAGGCGGTAAATCGAATCGTGACGAGTGTTCCTGGCAGACAAGTAGGAACGGTTGGCAGGATTAACGCACTGCCGGGCGCGCCGAATGTCATTCCCGGGAAAGTAGTGCTGAGCCTGGAGCTGCGCGATCTGGACGCCGCGAAGATCAACATGCTGTTCGAGAAGATTCAGGCCGAAGCACAAAAGATCGCAGCGGACAGCAAGACTAAATTCGACTTCAAGGAGATCAACGTCAACATCCCGGCACCCACCGATCCGAAAATCAGATCGTTAATCTCCGATGCTGCTCGCGAGCTTGGTCTGACAACGAAGCTGCTGCCCTCCGGCGCGGGTCACGACGCACAGGACATGGCGCGGCTTGGTCCAGTCGGCATGATCTTCGTTCCCAGTGTCGCGGGCATCAGCCACTCCCCTCGCGAATTCTCTCGCCCCGAAGACATCGCCAACGGCGCGAACGTTTTGCTCCACACTCTGCTAAAGCTGGATAGGGCTTAGGCAAAACTGACGGTGCAACTGTAGGGGCGGGGCGCCCGGGGGCCCCCCCCCGGTGAATAGCAGACCTGGGGGGGCACCCGCGGGCCCCCCCCACCAATAGGGAAAACAATAACAAAAAAAAAAAAGGGG
>JAICQI010000597.1 GCA_025937955.1 Pyrinomonadaceae bacterium | reverse complement strand
GAGTCTCGAAGGAAATCCAACCAAACTCCGCGGATTATTTTTAATTTGACGCGCTTACAGTAAGCAAGTCAACCGCCTCGTTTCAACGATCGAGGGCAATAGCGGGCGCACGCACCTCCTCGGCAACGACAACGACGTGGCAGGTTTAGCCGCTTCGCTCTCAATCTACTCCAGGGAAGGCGTTCAGTTTACGATGAGTTACACACCAAGTATTAACATCATTCTGAAACTGACGCGACAAGCCGGGCCGTTTCAACGGTTACTCAATTGAGCACACCGGCGGTGCTCCGGCCTTTACCATTAGCTCGGAAATATGACCTTACATCTTATTGATCGTCACGGACACGACAGCCGCTGCGCCATCGGTGCGGCTGTACGCCACCCAATAACCTGACTCCGGATAACGAATAAGTTTGTAGATCCGTCCGTCTGCATCGGCAGTAACGTCCTCACCTAATATGGCCAGAGGCGTCGGCGGGTTTGTGTGTTCGGCTGAATATGTAATGGAAAGAGCGCTTACTCCGCCAGCTTTGTCATAGAGGACCTGGACCATTTCGACATCAGAAATGAGGAAGACTCCTTCATTCTCGTCCTTTACCGCCGGCTCTCCTAGTTTTTCCGCAACTTCGTCGGCGCTCATGCCAATGCGCACGCCTTTGTAATCCTTAAACGCGGGCTCTGTTGCGGGATCAATTCCCGCGACTTTCTCCTGCCCGCTCGGTGTGTTGATATCGCTCGAAAATGCGCCGGCCTGTATGCGCGTAGAAGCACCGAGCACAAGGGACACTGCAATAACGATGGAGAAGAAGAATGAGAATTGTGGTTTACGAATCTCAATCATGTTCTTACCTCTTTCACATTCTTAGCATTAGACCGTTTCAAATAATTGCTGTTAAGTTTAGTTACTGGCGAAAGCCTCCGTGACGAAAAACCACCAGCCAGCCAAATTTCGATAAGACCTAAACCGAGCGCGACAACGATCCACCCGATCATCAACGGACGTGACCAGTCAACTTCTGACGCGCTGCTTGCTAAAAGACCTAATGTAAACGTCATGTTTAATATTCACCTCCCAATTACTTCGTTAATTTGCTCGATTACGTACAACCTCGACCGAGCAATGTGCTTTCGTAACAAGCGCGGTTGCAACACTGCCGAGTTGAAATCGTTCAAGCGCACTGCTGAACCGGCGTCCTCCGACGAAGATTGAATCCGCATCCCAGGCTTGGGCCAGATCAATTAGCACGCGACGTGGATCACCCTTCTCCCACACGACAGAAGTCTTCAATCCTATTAGACTCAACGCATTCTCAGCCCACGCCACCATCCGCCCTGCAGTGAGTGTGAACATTGGAGAGCTGCCATCGTCAACGGCGATGATTTGTACCTCAGTTCCGTACGGCCAAACACGGCTGCCCACAGCACGAACGGCCTGTTCGGCTTCGGCTGATGCATCCACACCGACAACAAGTTTCAAAGGCTCATTGAGATCTTTTTCGAGATTACCGCGCGACACCCGAACGGAGTGATCTGAATCGGTGACAACCTTTTTCGAAACGCTGCCGAGAATGAATCGACTGACTGCGGAACGCCCGTGCGATCCGACAACAATTAAATCGGGTCTCCACTCGTCAGCTTTGCTAATTAGTTCGAAGGCGGCTGATCCAGCGAGTGTTTCCGCACGTACATTCCAATGCGGGAAATACGATCGCACCTGCTCTTTTGCTCGATTGGCAAACTCTTTAGCCTCCTTTACCACGCGCTCCGTTTGCCGCTGGGCGTAAACTAAACCAGCAGTCACCCTGCGGGACATGAGTGCCTCCCCTGCCAACTCATAGGCTGGTGTTGCGGGAACCATCATGACATCGGCAACAGAGACGACCAGAGCCTCTGCTTCAACCGGTAAACCAGCTCGCTGCAGATCAACCAACGCAGCATCGGCACTCTGTGAGCCGTCATGGCCAATCAATATCTTCATCATCTTCAACTCCTCCCTAAATCAATTAAACCAAGGCGTCAGTCCAGGCGAATTACTCGTCGCTAGCGACCAGCCATCATGTGACTATTTTAAAAGGGGAAGGACTGAAGGAATAGCGTAATAACCCTTGATTAGGGTGGGTGTTATCACCCGATGGGATGTGTTTAACCCAGGTGCGACGATCAACGAAGCTTGAGGTATTAGTTGGAGTTGCCTGAGGCCAGACGGTAGTACGGTAGTGGTTGTGCAGGTGGCGACTTTGACCAGCAGACCAGACCATCCTTTACGTCGCCCGCCGTGATGGGACGCCGGTGAAGTTCTCCTTTTTTGTTACGAAGCAGTAGTTCCAGCTTTCCAGTACCTTCACGCCAACCATTGGGCTCATTCGTTGCTCCGACAATTTCAACATCACCTGGCAGTGTGTCGGTGATTGAAAACTCTCGCAGCTTCGGAGGCGCACACCCGAGCAAGTCGCCGTTATCGGCGATCATTAGCGGTATTCCCCAAACCGTACCGGTGTCATCACTAAATAGTCCCAGCCGATCCCCTGTGCCGTGCTGATCTGGTGTGGGTATGTTTGCCACGGTAATCAGCCGGCCAAAAGTTTGTTCCAATTCCGAGATTGGCACGTAGGCCGCCTGAGGAGGTTTCGAGTTACAAGACACAACAAAGAGTGTTGCACTCAAGAAGCACAGTCGTGCGATTCGTAGCCTACTCATGCGCCAATGCCTGGCCTCTAATGGCATTTGCATACATTTGCTCATTCATGGAAACCTGTATCAGCGGGCTCATCTCGTTCTCGTTCAGAAACCCTTTGATCGCCGCTTCAGTGCGTGCAAGACTGAACGAAGCCGACCGTGGTCGGCAGGCTGATCGATAAGAACAATTGCTGCCTGGTTCGCTTTCATTCTGCTTTCCCTTCAAAACTATACTGTTCACCCGTCCAACCACAGATAAAACCATTACTTCAGCACAGCAACGCGCGCGGGACGGAGAAGTTTGCCATTCATGAAGTAACCCCGGCGATGCTCGCTGTATACGGTGCCGGATTGTTCTCCATCACCATCGATCATAGTCATCGCCTCGTGAATTTCTGGGTCGAATACTTCGCCTTCACTTTCAAAGGCTCTGACTCCGTGCGCTTCAAGAAGATTGTTGAATCGCTGTTGGATCAAGCGGAGACCGTCCGCGACCGCATCTGATGTTTCGCGGATATGCAAAAGCGCCCGGTCGACGTCGTCCTTTACGTCAAGCAGCGCAAGCAGAACTTCGCGTTTACCGGTTTCTTGGGCAAGCGCACGTTCCTGTTTCGTGCGTCGTCGGTAGTTATCAAATTCGGCCAACAACCTAAGGTGCCGTTCACGCTCGGTAGTTTGATCTTCCTGAAGTCGCGCGATATTGGGATCGCCAGACGTCGGCTCCTCCGCTTCGCTAACTTCATAGATGCCGTTATCCGATAGTGTTGTGTCTTGTGCGAACTCTAAGCCTTCCATGTTACTTCCTTTACTTCAATTGATTCTTTTTCTTCAGCTTGGGCCACAAATTAATCAATACGCTTTTAGGGGAAAATACCAAGCTCCGCATAACAGACAGCTATCTTGTTAATGGCGCTGATAAAGGCTGCAGTCCTGAGACTTGGAATCCGGGAATCCGACTTCCATACCTCACTAATCTGGTTGTAGGCGATCGCCATCGACTCCTCCAGTCCGGAGTTGACCAGATCGATCTCATCCGCTCCGCGGGCCACTCCCTTTCTTTCTGCATCCGACAGTCGTCGGCCGGAACTCTCTTCAACGACGCGCAGCAGGTTCTCAAAGCTGGTTTGCTCAAATCGCTTGCCCATCCTGCCGAAACGAACGTGCGACAGATTCTTCAGCCACTCGAAATATGAAACCGTGACTCCGCCTGCGTTCAAATAAATGTCAGGGATGATCAGTACACCTTTGCTGCGTAAGATCTCGGCTGCTGCCGCAGTGGTTGGTCCATTAGCCGCCTCGGCAAGAATCCTGGCCCTGACACGTCCTGCGTTTTCTTCTGTGATCTGATTCTCAAGCGCAGCCGGAATCAGGATGTCGCATTCAAGTTCCAGTGCTTCCTCCCGAGTGTTGAGATTGGTTGCGCCCGGAAAGTCCAGCAGCGACCCGGCTTCCTTCCGGTGTTTCATCACGGCGTCAACGTCGAGTCCATTTGCGTTATAGATGGCTCCTTCATATTCGGCGAGGGCAATGATGAGGCCTCCGCCTTGTTGACAGAACCGCGCTGCGTTGT
>JAICQI010000770.1 GCA_025937955.1 Pyrinomonadaceae bacterium | reverse complement strand
CGTGATGTAAAGCTGTCTGAGTGTGGTGGCGTCGTCGCCTGTCTTGCAGAGACTCGGCAAGAGATCTTCAGCGCGAGTGATGATAATACTCGGCGGCGCCGGCGCTTCTTCGCAGATCACGCGCGCGATTTCGTGCGGCGCACGGTTAACGAGGCGATACGGCCTGTGACCGGTCAGTAACTCGTAGAGCAGCACGCCGAGTGAATACACGTCGGTAGTCGGCGTGGTCGGCGCGCCTTGTACCTGTTCCGGCGACGCGTACTCGGGCGTCATCAAACGCATCGCGGTCGCTGTCGGATCGTGAGTGATGTCACCTGCGAGTTGCGGATTGAGCAACTTCGCAATGCCGAAGTCGAGCAGTTTCGGAATACCGGCGGAGGTTACGAGTACGTTTGATGGTTTGATGTCGCGGTGTACGATCTCTTTCTGGTGTGCGTAGTGAACTGCGTCACAGATCGAGCGAAACAGTTTCAGACGCTCGGTGATGTTCAGTTTATTGTTGTCGCAATAACTGTAGAGGGGCTGCCCTTCGATATATTCCATCACGAAGTAGGGCAGGCCATCTTCGGTGGTGCCGCCATCGAGCAGGCCGGCGATGTGTGGATGATCGAGCGCGGCGAGTATCTGTCGTTCTTTGCGGAAGCGACGCAGGATGAAATCCGTATCCATGCCGCGCTTCACCAGCTTGATGGCCGCGCGCTTGTTGAACTCATTATCGGCGCGTGAGGCTTCATAAACCGCGCCCATGCCGCCGCGTCCGATTTCGCGCTCGATGCGATAAGCACCCAGGCGACGACCAATCATCGGATCTTTATCTTCGACAAACGACTCGAGCGCGCTCAATTCTGTATTTCCGTAAACCGGTGCGTCGAGTAGCTCGCCGGCGCTGTCGTATTGAGAGAGTAGTGATTCAACGTCGCGCCGGAGATCGGTGTCCTGTGCGCACACCTCTTTGACGTAGCGATTTCGATCTTCCGGTGAAAGATCGAGCGCCGTCTGGAAGATTTCTTCTACTTGTCGCCAGCGTTCGGGAGTCATCGGTTCTTCTCTGTGAAGCCTGTGTGTTCCCTGTGACTCAGTGGTGACTCATCGAGTCGAAAACCACAGATACAGAGAAAACACACAGTAATGCACAAAGATGTTCTTGAGTGGTTACTAGTTGCTAAATTGGACTGCTGCGTGCATCAAGCATTTCGTTGCATTTCCCCATGAAGCCAGGCTTTGGCAAATCGCCAATGACGTTTGATGGTTGTGGGAGTGACACCCAAAACGTCTGCTGTCTCCTCAATGGAGAGACCGCCGAAGTAGCGTAACTCGACCATGCGCGCTTTTGGTGCGTCGAAAGTTGCCAGGGTCTTGAGCGCGTCGTCCAGCGCAATCAGTTCGGCGCTTCGTTCGACCGCTCGATCGATGTTTTCATCCAGAGAGAGTTTTTGAAAATCCTGGCCACGCTTTTCTGCATTGTGCTTGCGCGCATGATCCACTAAAAGGCGACGCATTATCTGTGCAGCGACTCCGAAAAAATGAGCCCGGTTCTGCCAGTTTACCCGCGACTGATCGATGAGTCGTATATAAGCCTCATGCACCAGCGCGGTTGGTTGCAGCGTGTGATCGGGTCGTTCCCGTCGCAGATAATTAGCCGCAAGCTTGCGGAGTTCATCGTAGATGACGGGTAACAAAAGATCAACCGCGGCCCGATCGCCGTTTGAGAGCTCGATCAGTAGACGAGTTACGTTGTCTGCGGGGCGCTCGCTCAAATCGTTAACTCTCCCGAATCCAAGACTTAAGGCTCATTAGTATAAGACGAATAGAACCGCGCGCGATAGGGCTGAATGACCCAATTCCCGGATTGTTTGCGCGTTACCGTTTGAAGGATAGCTCGGAAGGATTTTTATAGAGGTAAACAATCATGCAAGTGTTGACGGGAAAGATTAGCAATTTTGTGACGAGAGTGTTTGGTTGCTGGCATGCGGAACTCAGCCGGCCGTTCTCACGCGGAGGCCGCGCTTATCGCAAGTGTTTGAGTTGTGGTGCGCAACGGCGATTTCACCTGGGCACCTGGGAGATGGAGGGTAAGTTTTTTTACAGCAACTAACCACGGACTACACGGATTGATTACGGATTCAGCCGTGTAGCCTGAGTTAGCTTGTTGCCCTTCTCGGTGTAGATGTAACTATCGCGGGCCTTCACCACCAAACCAGCATCAGTCATTTTCACTTTTATCTCACGTCGTTCACCAGTTTTTCCGGCTTTGACCGGGTAATAGCCAAGACTGTACTGGCGTCCTAATTCTTCAGCGATCCAGGTAAACGCTTGCGCGATTCCAAAAAGGGAATCGCCGCTGTAGAAGCGTCCACCGGTCACGTTTGAAAGTGCGCGAAGGTAGGCGACGGCTCTTCTGTAATCGCCGGGCATTCCGCCGGTCCTGCCCGGAATCCCCGGACTCGGAATCGGGATGCCGAAAATCGTTCCACGACCACTAGGCAATCCCGGCGCGTGAACGCCGCCAGTGCCGAGTCCCGAAGTGTCGTAGTCAACTGAATAGATTGGCGCGTCCGATTCCTCTGCCAGGCGCACGGTGCCTTCATAGGTAGCGCGGTGACTGGTTGTGTCAACGCCGTCGGTAAAGAGAACGACTGCTTTGCGACCGGGGATGGTTTTGAGTTGTTTCTTCAGGATATCTTCGACAGCGTCGTAGAGACGCGTGCCGCCGCCGGTGCGCGCGCGACGAATCGCCTTTGTAATGACGTCGCGATCGGTCGTCGCTTTACACTCCACTTTTATTCGATCGTCAAACGACATCACCATCACGCTGTCTGAAGGTTTCAGCTTGCCGACGAAGTTGATGGCAGCGTCATGGATGTCGTCGAGACGAAACTGTGTCGAGCCGCTGGTGTCGATCAGTAACACGACGCTGAACGGGGAATCAGTGGTGGCGAAGTATGCGATCTTCTGTTCCTGGCCATTTTCGTAGATGCGGAAGTTCTCGCGACGCAGTTGGGGAACGTACCTGCCGTTGCGATCGAGAACCGTTACCGGCACGGTTACCAGAGACGTATCGAAGCGAATGACGTCGCCTTCGATGGTTTCGCCGTCGGGCGAGACGGTCGACTGGCGCACTTCTTCGTTGGTGTCGGCAGGTTTTGCTGGTTCAGT
>JAICQI010000513.1 GCA_025937955.1 Pyrinomonadaceae bacterium | reverse complement strand
CGATCTCAATGTTATCGGAACCACTTTAAGGTTTAGACTATAAATCTCACACAAAGGAGCAATGCGAGCGGGGGCAAGCCCCTCTTCCTGACTTGTTCTTGCCCAAGGCGCTCAAGAAAAAAGAACAGTCAGGATGAGGGGCTTGCCCCGCTCCTAACTTGTTCTTGCCCACGGCGCTTACGAAAAAGAACAAGTCAGGAAGAGGGGCTTGCCCCCGCTCCTAACTTGTTCTTGCCCACGGCGCTCAAGAAAAAAGAACAAGTCAGGAAGAGGGGCTTGCCCCCGCTTGTCTTTGCGCTAGAGCCTTGACGGCCAGATTATTAAACTCCCGCCGCACCGCATTGATGTTCGCGAAGGGCAGGGCGTGAGCGTGGGTGCGGTTCGTGAGCAGGATAAAGACGCGCCGGTGGCTTGGGTCGATCCACACGCACGTGCCGGTGAAGCCGTTGTGCCCGAAGCTGTCGGGCGGCAGGTCTGCGCCTCCGGTTGAATCTTTCGTCGCCGCCAATTGCCATCCCATCGAACGCGCCTCCTCCAAACCTTCAGTCATGTTCTCACGAAACAGCCGGCACGTTTCCGGCGTCAGCAACGTTGTCGACTCGCCGATAAACTGCTGCGCGATCAGAAACGTTTCACGCGCCGTCGAGAACAATCCCGCATGTCCTGCCGCGCCACCTAGAAAATACGCATTACCATCGTGTACCTCGCCCCAGATCAATCGCTGACGTGAATTTGCATACTCGCCGGCGCCGCTCTGTTTGCACATATCGACCTCGTACGCATTGCCGGTCTCACACGCCGCTATTCCGGTCTGCAAAGCGAGCTCCGGATTGAAGAACGTCTGTGTGAGTTTTAGCGGCTCGAAGATTTCACGTTTAGCCATTTCCGCGAGACGCTGATGACTCATGCGTTCCAGCAGAATGCCGAGCGCGATGTATCCCATGTCGCTGTAGATCACGCGCGTGCCCGGCTTGTACTCGAGATCGAGGCTCGCAATCGCTCCGGCTGCGCGCTCGGGTTCGTCTTCAGTGAGCAGATACAGCGGACGCCACGCGGGCAGACCCGACGTGTGGGTCAACAGCTCGCGAATCGTGATTGTCTGCTTGTCCGTCCGATCAAACTCACCAAGGTAATGAGAAACGGAACTGTCGAGCGTTAGTTCGCCTAGTTCAATGCGGCGCGCGCAGAGCAGGGCAGTGACGAGTGGCTTGGTGAGTGAGGCGAGATCGTAAATCGTGTCGATTTTATTGGCGACGCGATAAGGTTCGACAACTGAAAGGCCAAGCGCGTCGGTAAAGACGATCTCGTCGCGCTCAGCTACAAGATAAACCGCCGAAGGAAACTCACCTGTCTTGATGTGTTCTTCGAGAAAAGTTGTAAGCTGATCGTTCCGCGCGGTCATTGTCTAACGAACAATCGCGCTCACGCCGGGATGTTCAGCGTGCTCGCGAATTCTTTCCATGGTTCGCAGCGCCAGGCTCAGGGCATTGCGCCCCTCGAATCCCGACACCGCGGGTGGCGCACCATCCCTCGCCGACTCAAAAAACGAAACTATCTCCGCCCGCAGTGGCTCCACGTCGATGATATCGAGATGTTTGACGTGAACTCCAGGCCAGGAGCCACTTGCCATTGGCGGCGCCAGACTACTCACCGAAGCGCGCTTGGTGGTGTAGTCGACCGCGACGTAATCATGAGGCTGAAAGAATCGCATCTTGCGGATCTTTTCCGTTCCCACTCGCGATGCCGTGATGTTTGCGACCGCGCCTGAGGAGAACTCGAGTCGTGCATTCGCTGCGTCTACCTTGTTGGTAAGAATCGCGATTCCGACTGCGTGAATATTCGTGACCTCGACCTCTTCGCCGACGAGCCACTGCACGATGTCGAGATCGTGAATCATCAAGTCCAGCACCACGTCGATGTCCAGGGATCGCGCGGTAAACTCACCCACGCGATGTATCTCAAAATAGACTGGTTTGCGAACGTGTGGTCGCAACGCCACCATCGCCGGATTGAAACGCTCGAGATGTCCGACCTGTAGCACTGCATTACCTTTTTCCGCGGCGCGAATCATCCTGTCGGCTTCTTCAAGCGTGCGCGCGATTGGCTTTTCAACCAGGACGTGAATGCCGGATTCGAGCAGTGCGCAAGCGATCTCGCAGTGTGCTTCAGTCGGCACCGCGACGCTCGCGGCATCGATGTGGCCGATCAATTCGCGCCAGTCGGTGGTCCACTCGGTCTTTCTTTCGCTGCTGATGGTGCGCGCGGTTTCTTCGTTGAGGTCGCAAACGGTGGTGAACTGCGAACGACCTTCTGCGGCGAGCGCAGCGTGAATGCGTGCATGCTGCCGGCCCAGGCTGCCGACTCCGATGACTGCTGTGCGTAACATAATGTGTTAGTCTGAACGGCGACGAATCGGAGCCGAATATACTTGCATCCTTCAACGCTTGCCAAGCGAGTCTACATTTTAATCTTCATCATCGTTATCGCGTTTTACCTTTACGGGCTTGGGCAGCTGCCGCTGCTCGGGCCTGACGAGCCGCGCTACGCGCAGGTTGCGCGCGAGATGTTTCTGAACCGGGATTTGATCACGCCTACGTTGGGTGGTCACACGTGGTTTGAAAAGCCGGCGCTGCTCTACTGGTTGATCGCTGCTGGGTTCAAAGTGTTTGGCGTGAGCGAGTGGTCGGCGCGGCTTGGACCAGCGATCTGTGGCGTGCTGACGGTTCTTGCTGTCTGGTGTGTTGCGCGTGAGGTCGATCGCAGCTTTGGATTTTGGAGTTTGATCGTGATGGCGAGTTGTCTTGGACTGATCGTGTTTTCACGCGCTGCCAGTTTCGACGTAGTGGTGACGATGACGACGACGTGGTCGCTCGCGTTCTTTGTTCTACACGAGCTCCCGACGACAAGAAGGAAGCGATTGTTTTTGGTGGGGTTCTATTCGTTTGTTGGTCTATCGCTGTTGGCAAAGGGGTTGGTTGGAGTCGTGATCCCGTTTGGGGCGGTCGCGTTTTACTATTTGTTAAGACGACGGTGGCCACAGACATCTGTGCTGATTAGTTTGATCTGGGGAATTCCGCTGGCGCTGGCAGTCTCGGCGATCTGGTATGGCCCAGTGATCGCGCGACACGGTTGGAGCTTTATTGATGAGTTCTTTGTGCAACATCATTTCGCGCGCTATGTGTCGAACAAGTATCACCATCCGCAGCCGATCTGGTTCTATCCGGTAATCATTCTGATGTTGGCGTTACCGTGGACGATCCACCTAATTGCCGCGCTTGCCAAAGTGCGAAGCTGGAATTGGCGCGGTGACGACAGTCTGAGCCTGGTTCGCGTTTTCTCACTCGCGTGGTTGTTGTTTCCGATCGTCTTCTTCTCGTTTTCCGGATCGAAGCTACCGGGTTACATCCTGCCCGCTGTCCCTGCTGCCGCGTTGCTGGTTAGCGATCGATTAACTGCTGTCCGCAATTCGAAATGGCCATTGCTGATCGCGAGCACGACCGCTGCCCTGGTCCTGATCGTGTTGCATTTCGCGGCCGCGCCATATGCGAATCGTGAATCAGTGCGAGACCTGCTTGCGCTTGCTGATGCGCGAGGTTATGCGAACGCACCAGTGCTTGCACAACGCAGCGACGATCGCTCCGCGGAATTTTACGCGCATGACCGAGTCATTTATGGCGCGAACGGTGAGCCGGTGACGTTTGACGAGGTGTTAGTGGATCAGGCACGTGCGTGGGGCGGAAGGTTTATTGTGTTCCTTCCCGTTGAGCATGCAGAAAACCTCCGGCGCGCAAATGGGATTGAGATTATTGGCGATAACGGAAAAACCGCGGTCCTGGGATGGAAACCCTAACTAGCGCAGGTTGCGCGCGAAGAATTCGATCACGACACGATCGTATGCTTCACCCTGCTCGCCGGTTGTCGAAGGCAGGCTATAACCACTCAACGGCAGATCCGTTCTCGTTTCCACATTTGCCTGGCCACGGAAACAGCTTTGCAGTGCCGCCGTCGATTCTCGCAACTGACCGGCGTCAGACCCTGACAGCAGCAACACGCGCTGCTTGTCCGCGGAACCAGCAAAATAACAGGCGCTGTTATCGTCGTAAGCACCAAGCAAATACATTTTCATCGCAAATCGTGAAAGTGATTGGACCAGACTGTTGTCGATCCCGACACAACTCGCGACTGCCGTGTTAAGCAACTCATTCGGCGAGCTCACAACCGAATCGAGCACCATCACGTTTATCGGCACTTCCTCGCCTATCGCCTTGAGCGCACTGTACGCGCCGAGCTCCACTCCATAAACGCCAAAGCTCTCCCTCACAAGCTGTTTCTGATTTTCTGATTTAAGAGTGAGCAGGTACTGGAACGCAGCCGCGAGATCCTGGCCTTCGCGAGCACCCAGCGAGCTCCACTTGATCGGCGGATTCTCACCATGGCCGCGCAGGTCGGGCCAAAGAATCGTGAAGTTAGTCGTTTCGTTGATCTTGACGCCGAGATTAAATAGCCACGATCGATCGCCGCCATATCGATGCAGTAACACGACCGCCGGCGCACCTTCAGCGCCTTTGAGCAGCCAGCCGCGCGCGCTGCGACCATCCCGCGTGGGCCAGGTCTCATCAGTCACCTTGATCGCGCGCCCGCTGATTCTCGAGAACGATTCGGGTGTGACTACGTAAGGTCGTTTGGTGGGACGTGAAATGCAGTAAACAACAAAAGAGAACGCACCTACGACGGCCAGCACAACTACCAGTGCTATTGGCAGGAAAGACTTGATAAGTCTTTTACCAATTCGTCGTCGGGGAGGCATTAGCGTGAGTGTCCTCGGATCGCGTCATAGTCTTCAGGCGTGTTGATGTTAACAAAAAAACT
>JAICQI010000828.1 GCA_025937955.1 Pyrinomonadaceae bacterium | reverse complement strand
TCAGCATTTGCCGCAAAAGGCGAAAACACTCTGCGGGTTACGCAACAGATTTTAAGCGGCCACGCCTGGATGAGTCAGCAGCACCGTCGACACAGTTGGTCGCTTGAATAATTCATACAACGAGCTGCTGCCATCGAGGAAGCCGGCAATCCGCTGTCCAAGGCCGGCGCGCTGCATGATCAAGTGAACATCGCCGCTGGCCGTGTGACTCCGCACTGCTTTTTTCAAGCTGCCGGCGTAAACATCCACAGTTGCTTCGACACCTTTGGCGCGCAAAGCTTCGCATACTGGAGATAGCTTCCCCTTCGCGTTCTCGAGGCTGTTTTCCCACGAGTAATAGTTCACCAGCTCTCTCGCTTGCAAAGCCGCACTCATGCCGTCTTCCTCTTTTGTCCAAATGAACCCATCTACGGGATAACGAACGAGGAACACGACGTTCATTCCCGGTCGAGCGACCTTCTCGATGTAAGGAATCATCTCTTCGGTCCGGTCATTCCGCCCCAGTGGCACCAATATTTTTTTACTCATGGCCTTGTCCTCCTTGCATTCGCTAACGGAATGGAGAGCAACGAGTACGCCAATATACATTGACCATACGCATTTCGATGAACGTACTGGATTGACGGAAGAAATTGTTTCACAGAGCTCGCGCTGCGAGCAAAGAACTTGGAGAGGGTAACCTTTATATTACCTCGGCATTACCGGACGGTAAGAAAGAAGTAACTTCGCAGGCCGCCGAGAAGACTCACCTGCTTCCGATTGATACCGGAGAGATTGAGTTGAATGAGAATACAATCAAAATTACAGGGGATAGGCGAGTGTTTGCGAGCCTCGGTCCATACTTATGTTACGCCAGATGATCCGTCTGCCCACCGCAATTACCCTCCCTGCACATGTGGCATAACGTCTCTGGCAAACCGTGCAAGTTGTCCGATCTGATCGGGACTCCCGAATCGGATTACGATAGTCTGTGCCCCAGCAGCAATAAACGCCTTGAGCCAGACGATACAATGTTCTGCCGAGCCCGCACAGAGACCGTTCCGACGCGCTTGCTCCTCATAAGAGATCCGGTAGTAGCTTTCAATGAATGAGCGCAACTCGCGTTGGGCTTGGACAACATCGGCGTTGACGTTGAGCGTAGTATACAAACAGCGATGCAGGTCGTGGGCGTCTCGCCCCATCTCTTGCCCCAAGACTTGGAGCCGCTCCCAGTCCGCCGTAAAGGCCTGGGGCGAGGATGAAATCGGCAACCAGCCATCTGCCAGGCGGAGCACCCGGCGGAGCGCATTATCAGCACTCCCGGCGAGCCAGAGCCGAACGCCGGACTTTTGCAGAGGCCGTAAGCCTAACCGCGCCGACTGGACCTGAAAATAACGTCCCTGAAAGGTTACCTCTGATTCAGTCCATAACCGCCGCATGAGCGTAATGGTTTCTTCGAACAGACCCACGCGGTGGGCGATTGAGACCCCACAGGCGGCGAACTCCTGGGCGACGCTGGGATTATTGCCGCCGATACCTAACCCGAGTATGAGCCGCCCGTTGGCAATAAGATCGAGACTGGCGACCTCGTTGGCTAAGATGACGGGATGGCGGAGCATAGGGAGGAGCACGGCTGTCCCCAATTGTACACGCTGCGTGCGTGCGGCGACGGCCGCCAGTGTCGTCAAAGCCTCAAACCGCGGACGGGCAAGCACGCTATCACCGACCCAGACGGAGTCAAATCCGAACGCTTCTGCTTGCTCTGCCAGGTCAAGGATCTGACGAAAGCTGGGGATCTCTTGTGTCATGACGATTTCCCGTGTTGGGAGTAGGAATCCAAAAGCCGTCATGGTTTTGTCTCCTTAGAGGTATAGGCGGGTGGTAACATTCGTGATTACGGGCACCATACGGAGCGCGGAGCGGCGAACGGACGGTGCCACTGTCCAACGCTTGTTAGGCTGCATCGCAAGAATAAACCGCAAAGATGCGGAACGGACCAGGCTCGCTATTATCGAACGCGCCACTCTCAACCAGTCGAATAGCTTCCTCAAGAGAAGGTAGCAAGCAGTGCGCATTTACCGGAATTGACTCTGCCAACCTGTTGCACGATAGCGGTGAACATTCAGGGCTGGTTTGTACGCTAAACGTCACTACATCAAAGCCTTCTAGTTTTTTCGATTTTGGTGCGCTTACTTCGGTTTTGAATGACTTATCAGCCTGGAAGGGCTGCCAAATCTTTCGCTGCTCATCGAACTGGTTCTCGTATAACTCGTAGTAGAAGATTCTTTGCTCCGACATGTTCAAGGATTCGGCCGCGGCCACCGCCGTGATTTCCGCCGGGCTGTCGAACAACCAGAAGCCGTTGTGCTTCCAATGCGGGATGTAATCGCAAAAGTATTCGGAGATGCAGCCGCTAATGGAGTAGAGTTCCTCAAGGCCATCCGACTTCAACCAGTCAGGTTGGCTTTTAACCTTTTTTGCCATGTAGCCCGCTGGGACCATGCAGTTTAATCATCAAGTATACTGCCGACTATTCCGGCAGGTTATACGGGAACCCGCAAACAATTAAGAGCAAACTCAGCTGCAACATCGGTTAAAAAACCGCTCCTTGTCAATCGCTTTGGACAAACGCCGCTCTATGGCACTGTGTCCAAATTCAGTGAGCGATTTATCCAGACAAACTAATCCCAGACGCTCTAGAACTGAACTGAACGGCCGTTCAAAATAATCTCGTCGCCGCTCGAGGCTCGTTCACGATTCTAAGTTGCAGCCGTTGCCTCTGTTCAGTCCCGTTCGAAGCTGTTCAACGAGGTCACGCG
>JAICQI010000428.1 GCA_025937955.1 Pyrinomonadaceae bacterium | reverse complement strand
GATCTTTTTAAAAGAAAATCTGCGTAATCTGTGGATGGTTTTATAGTGCCATCAATCGCTTCAACATCAAAATCTGACCCTTGTGCTGGGCTTCGTGATCGATCAGGCGATGCAGAATCCAGCGCAAATTGTATTCCGTCGTTTCACCTTTTCGCTCGTAAGTAATACTGCGTTCCAGATCCTTATCGTTGTAAGAGAAAAGCACATCGCGCGTCTGATTGCGAATCAAGTCGATCTCGTTCAAGCAGAACTCCGTCGTGTAACCATTGCGCGATACTCTGTCGACGTCATCGAGGATGTCCCAGAACGGTGCCTTCTTGTCTTCTTCAGTGAGCTGGTGTCCGGCGACCACCATCTGCATCCAGAACCACTCCGCTTCACCGATGTGCAGCACCAGGCCACCAATCGAATGGACGCCGAGAAACGCCGGTTTGCCAATCAGATCCTCCGGCATTGCTTTGACTGTCACGTGCACCTGGCGGCGCACTTCTTCCATACCGGCGAGGTAGTAACCAATTCCGGTCGATACACCTGGTTGAGGCGTCAAAACTCTGCGTCTCATTGCAACAGATCCTTTCCTGGGTGTGGCCTGACGAGCAGCAATAACAGCATCGCAGCGGTTGCTCCCATCACCGCGCTGACGAGGAACGCGACCGTCGGTCCCTTCCAATCCCAGATCATACCCATCAGCAACGATGCAGGAAACACTGTCACGCCGAAAGCGAGATTGTACAAGCCGTACGCTGTCCCGCGTTGTTCGGGACGCACTAGATCGGCGACCAACGCCTTCTCCGCTCCTTCCGCAAGGCCAAAGTAGATCCCGTAAATCAGAAAGAGAATCCAGAGCGAGGCTGTGTTGCTGACGAAGGCAAAACCCGCATAAACCGCCGCATACAACACCCAACCGGAAACAATCAAACGCTTGCGTCCGAGACGGTCTGAGAGATCTCCGCCGAACAACGAGCTCAGCACCTTCGTGCCGTGGTGCGCGGCCCAGAGCAACGGCACCATCGCGATCGACACTCCCGAATCCATCGCCCGCAGGATCAAAAAGCTGTCCGAAGAGTTTGAAAGCGTAAAGAGAGCGAGGATCACAAGAAACCGTTTGAAGTTACTATCGAATCCGCGCAACGAGAGCTTCGCCATCTGCGCGCCGTGATGCGCGTGTACCGGCGACTCTCGCATAAAGAAGATGGCAACCATCACCGCAATCAACGCCGGTACGGAAGCCGCCAGGAATATTTTCGAGAACTCTTCAGTAGTCGGAGAGTGTGAGTTCGCGACAAAGAGTACGACCAGTAAATATCCAAGCAGTGGACCGATAACCGCGCCGCTGTGGTCCATCGCGCGATGAAAACCAAATGCGAGGCCGCGTTGTTCGACCCTCACCGCGTCCGCAATCATCGCATCGCGCGGCGCCGTTCTAATCCCTTTACCGACGCGATCTGTAAGGCGGATTGCGAGCACCTGGCTCCACGAGCGCGCGAATGCCAGCAGCGGCCGGGCGATCGATGCGAGTGAATAACCCGCAACGACGAGTAACTTTCGTTTGCCGAGACGATCGCTAAGATAACCAGCAAACAGCTTCAACAAACTCGAAATCGACTCGGCGAGTCCCTCGATAGCGCCAATCACGCCCGCCGAAGCACCCAAACTCGACGCGAGAAAAACCGGCAGCAGCGGATAAATGATCTCGCTCGAGGCATCGTTTAGCAGACTCACCAAACCAATCGCCACCACATTTCGCGGCAACCCACGATACCGCCGCCACAAATTACTGCCATTTTCCACAGAACCAAGATCTGCGTTCATCTGCGTAATCTGCGGCTAAACTGCGGTGTCCTTAGTGTAGCTGGCCCTCACGATGGTCTTAATGTTGCCCCGGACGTGGAAGTCGCCTTCGATGTCGACGCGCAGAGGGTCGCAGGAGGCGACGAAGTCTTCCAGAATGATGTTGACGACGTGCTCATGAAAGATTTTTACGTTGCGGAAAGAATTGATGTAGAGCTTCAGGCTCTTCAATTCGATGCAACGCTCGTTCGGGACGTATTCGAGGCGGATGGTGGCGAAGTCCGGGAAGTCGGAGAACGGGCAGATCGCCGTGAACTCGGTGATCTCGAAATTGATCTTGATTTCGCTACCGGGAAACTCGTAAGGGAACGTGTCGAGCGGAAAGAGGTTCATCTCCGCCCGCGGCGTCGATTGAATATCGAGACATTGCTGGTTTGGTGGCAATAGCGTGGCCATGGGAGGCGATCTTAACCACAAAGACACCAGGACACAAAATTGCTAATAAGCCGGGGCGCGATTGCGATTTCCACGGTCGAAAAACTTGATCAGCACCACTCCCGCGATGAAGCCGCCGATGTGCGCCGCGTATGCCACGCCGCCTAGTTCCGAACCACCGCCGAGTAATCCCAAACCGCTGATCAACTGGAAGGCGAACCAGATCCCGATCGCGACATACGCCGGGACATCCGTGAGGAAGCGGAAAAGAATCACTGTCACACGACGTTTCGGATGCAGCAGAAGGTAAGCGCCCATCACACCTGAGATCGCTCCCGAAGCGCCCAAGCTCGGAACCAATAGACTCTCTGGATCAGTCGCGAACACTCCCGTTGTGAACACATGAGCCAATGAAGCAACGAGCCCGCACAGCAGGTAGAAAATCACATACTTGATGTGGCCCAGACGATCTTCAATGTTGTCGCCGAAGATCCAAAGGAAGAGCATGTTGCCGGCGATGTGCGCGATACCGCCGTGCATGAACATCGACGTGAAGAGTGTCAGATAAACCGAACCCGGAGTCTCGCCAAGACCGGGAATGAGCACTCGTTGACCGGTCATGGGATGCTCAAGCACACGGGCCGGAGTGGTGATATCCGTGCCACTAAGGATCTCTTGCGGCACCGTTGAAAACGAATAAGTGAAACCGGTATCGCTGCCGAGTTTTTGCAGCACTACGAAGACAAAGATATTCAGGGCAATGATTGCGTAGTTCACGAGGGGGGTTGTCGCGCGATCGGCATTGTCGTCATACAGCGGAAAAACCATGGCCCTGTAACCTCATGTCGGAAATGGGGTAATTCTAACGCTTGTCATATGCGCAGATTGTGGCGTGCCTGTTACTAAAGGATACTAAAGGGATACTAAAGCCTCAATCCATGCCACGCTCCGCGACGGGAACGCCCGCGTGAACCAGCGCCGGCTCGTGCGGTCTCAGTAATTCATATCCTTCCGAACGCGCCACATACGTCGCCGCGGTGAGGTCGCCGGTAACGTTCAGCGTGGTGCGACACATATCAAGCAAGCGATCGACGCCCAAAATGATTGCGATCAACGCCGGGTTGACGCCGATCGTCACGAGCACGCCGATGATAAAGGGAATCGATCCTGATGGGATTCCCGCCGTGCCAATACCTCCAAGTATTGCCAGGTAGACCACCGTCAACTGCTGGCCCAGTGTCAGATCTACGCCGGCGAGTTGGGCCAGAAACAACACCGTTACGCCTTCGTACAACGCGGTGCCGTTTTGATTCGCGGTCGCACCGACAGTCAGCACGAAGCTGTTAATCTCCTGCGGCACGCCCAGGTTTTGTTCGGACACGCGGAGCGCAGTCGGCAAGGTCGCATTCGATGACGAGGTAGAAAACGCTGTCAACATTACGGTCTTTATGCGCCTGAAAAACTCCAGCGGCGAGAGGCGCGACAGGAAGTACACCGAGAGTGAGTAAACGCCAAACATGTGCAGCGACAGCCCGAGCAGCACTGTTATTACAAACCATCCGAGAGCCTGCAACAGATCCAGGCCAAAGCGCGCGGTGTTGTTGAAAAGCAGGCACGCAACCGCGTAAGGCGCAACCTTCATGATCATCTCGATGATCTTGGCCGTGATCTCGTAAACACCCTGGAGCACTCGCAGCACCGGCGTTGTCACGGTCACGGGAAGCAGCGTGATAGCGATGCCGATCACCAACGCGAAAAACATCAGGTGCAGCATGTTCGCGTCTTCTTTGCCCGAGACCGCGAAGAACGGGTTCTTCGGCACAATCGTTTCCACCACTGACATCAGCGGCTTCGGTGTTGCGCTTTTCGCCTGCGTAGCTGCTTCTACGGTCTTCGTTGCGTCGGTGGCGTAACGTTGCTGCAACGCGGCGGCCGTATCGGGATCGATGCGCGTGCCGGGTCTGATGGTGTTCGCGAGTGTGAGACCGATGACGACGGAGATAGCCGAGAGAACCAGACAATATCCAAACGACTTCAGACCGACGCGGCCGAGTTTGCGAACGTCACCGATACCCGCCACACCGACCACCAACGACGCGAACACCAGCGGCACGACGATCATCAACAGCAGTCGCAGAAACAATTGGCCCACGGGCTGCGTGATGTTGTCGACGATCCAAACTACTGTCGGATGATCGCCGCCCAGAAATCGGTTGACGGCAACGCCCGCGATCACGCCGACCGCAAGCCCGATCAGGATCTTGGTGTGGAGCGCCATGCCGCGCGGCCGATCGGGAGTCTCTTCATCCAGATCCGTAGCTATCTCGCGTTCGAACGCATCTCGCTCGACCCGATTTTGGTTGTCTCTTTTGTCAGACATAGTTTTTCGTCAACGACCCCAGCGAAGCTTATCGCGCAGAACGTCGAAGTAGTTTCGATTGCTCGGTTGAATGATATTGAAAGTCGTGCGGCTCTTGCGAATCAGGACTCGATCGGCAACTTCCATCTGAAATCCGACTTGCCCGTCAAGCGTCAAGGCCACCTCTTCGTTATCAGTCTTCAGTAACAACTCGATTTCGGCATTATCCGGAACCACGATCGGACGGTTGGAAAGTGTAAACGGACAGATCGGCGTTATCACTACAGCATTCATGGATGGGAAGATCACCGGACCACCGGCGGAGAGATTGTAGGCGGTCGAACCGGTTGGGGTTGAGACGATTAGACCATCAGCGCGAAAAGAGCTGACGTAGTAATGATCGAAATACGTCTCGATCTCGATGATGCGCGCCAGAGCTGACTTGTTGATAACTACGTCGTTGAGCACGCGACTGGTTTTCGGCGGGTCATCGCCGCGTCTTAATTCGACTGCGAGCATCACGCGTCGGTCCAGGCGGTAGTTTCCCGAAAGGATCGACTCCAGCGCGCTGTAGAGTTCTTCGATGCGAAACTCGGCGAGATATCCGAGCCCGCCGTAGTTGACGCCGAGCACAGGCACTTCATGATCGCCAACCATGCGCGCGGTCGCGATCATCGTGCCGTCGCCACCAAGGACCAGCATGAGGTCAACTTCCGCGGCGAGCTTATCGGTTTCAACTTGCGGCACCGCGCAACCGGTCTGGTGTTCGATTTGTTCGCGCTCGATTTCGGGTCCACCGACGAGCGTAATGTCGCGCTCGGCAAGCCACGCCACCAGTTGGCAGATGGTCTTCAGGGCGTCAGGTTGGTGCGGTTTAAGGACTATTCCTATCCGCTTAATTGACGACATCGGTGTTTGAGGATAGCACATTTAAGCCGCAGATTTTGTAGGGGTGGGGGGGACGGGGCACCCCCAAGGGAGAGGTGGCACAAACGGGGGGG
>JAICQI010000140.1 GCA_025937955.1 Pyrinomonadaceae bacterium | reverse complement strand
TCCACCATGAAACTTCAGGCGACGGCGGATCGAAACCATCGAGCCAGAGATGAAAGCGTTGCTGAATGCGGGCGGGAAGTGCGGCACTGATTGGCCTTGCAATCGTCGGTAGTAACGGCACCTGCTCCTGAATGTTGCGCGGCAACGCGCCGACGACGAGAATGCCGATCACGAGCACAACCGAGCCGACGAACAACAGCAACTGCGGCCAGCGACGCACGGCGACAAGGTAAAGCGTCGTGTAAGCGCCACTGAAGATCAGCATCTGCCCGAAATCTTTGAGCGCGAAGAACGGGACGAAAGGCAG
Source organism: Pyrinomonadaceae bacterium (assembly GCA_025937955.1). GTDB lineage: Bacteria > Acidobacteriota > Blastocatellia > Pyrinomonadales > Pyrinomonadaceae > PSRF01. The sequence goes on along the minus strand of JAICQI010000140.1, from coordinate 10,005 downwards.
TATAGCCATTACCAGCAGCGGCACGATGTCGCGCGCGCGTGGAATGCCCCAGTAAGTTTCAGCGAGATCTTTGTAACGGGCAGTCAGAATGCCGGCGAAGCCGACGAGGAACGGGATCTTCGAAGGCTCCCACGGCGTCATGTTCCCGAGTGCTTTACCGGCGCTCGAGGTAACTACCGCGATCGCGAGTGGCAACAAAGTGAACAGCACAATGATGAAACTGTTTCGCTGTAACCACAACAGGAAGCCGTCACGCGAGCAAAACGAATACGCGATCGCGAAGGCGAAGAACGCGAACACCGGGACCCACGTGTAACTGGATGTGAGCGCGTTCCAGAGTGAATAGTTCGATTCTTTCTTTGGAAGCTGGTTGATGTCGATCGGCTGTGCAGGCGTGGGTGGCAGGCCCATCATCTGCTTCTTCACCGGATCGTAGTTTTCCATGATGTAGCGCGTGCGCAACGCCTGCATCTTTTCTTCACGCGCCGCGGCTTTGTTGCGGGCGTTGTATTCCGGATCGCTGTAGAGGCGATACTGGATCAGCATGCCGAAAGCAAAGAGAAGAATCGCGGTGGTGAAGAGGACCCAGTTGCCGGCGAAGCGTTTCGTTCGCGAGAGCCAGATCGCCAGGACCATCAATGGGAAAAACATCAACAGGTCGCGCACGGCGCCGATGGTGGAAGTCTCGTAGCCACGCAGCAGCCCGGCGCGATGCACCGCGATGTAGCCGGCGATCTCGAGGCCGAGAATTACCAGGATCAGAAGCAGATGTGATGATGCGCGATTCTTCATTTTTTTGGCCGCTGATTTTCGCGGATAAAACGCAGATGCGCGTTCATCTGCGAAAATCAGCCGCTAAATTCTTATCTGAAATATCCAAGATCCCTCGCTTTCAAAACGAGCGCGGCGGCGATTGGGGCTGCCGATCGGGAGCCGTAGCCGCCACCCTCGACGATCACCGCCATCGCCAGCTGCGGTTTCTCGAGCGGCGCGATGCAGAGAAACCAGCCGTCGATTCTCGGATTCTCGTTGTCCATGATGATCTCGTCGTATTCGCGAATGATGTTGCCGCGATTGTCGCGCTCGACTCTGTGTCGCGTCTTTGGCTCGCCCGTCTTTGGATCATAAACGGGCACGACTTTCTGCGCCGTACCGGTCTTTCCGCCAGTGTTGATGCCCGCTGCCTTGACTGGTCCAAACACGCCCCGCGCCGTACCACTCGCGCCACCAGTAACGAGCCCCATGATCGAACGCATTCGCGCGGCAGTCTGCGGTGTCATCACCTGATTGAACGGCTGCGGCGCGACGCTGTATTCAATCCGCGGCTTCATCAGCTTGCCTTCGAGATTTCCGATCGCAGCCGCCGCCAGTGCCATCTGCAACGGCGTCATCTGACCGGCATAACCCTGGCCATATCCAATGAGCGCGAGATCGTACCTTGTCACTTGTTTGCCCGTGACGATAGTGGATTCTCGCGGCGCCAGCGCACGTTTCACTGCGTCCGTGCTACCGGCCCAAATCTGCGGTAGCTTGCGACCACGCAACGCTTCTGAAGGCGTGTCGTACGAGCCGATGCCCAGCAACTGTGCGGCGCGTTTAAGTTTTTCCGGACCAAGCCTCACACCCATCTGCGCGAAATACTGGTTACAGGAAACTTCATACGCATGATCGATCCCGATGCGACCGTGTACCTCCGCTGGCCCAGCATCGTCGAAGATTACGTTTGCACCTGGCGCGGCGTAGTAACCACCACCACTGCACGTAAACTCCGTATCCTGCTCTCCGGCGATAAACGCCGCGATCATCGTCACGGTCTTGAAAGTCGATCCGGGAATGTAATAAGCACCGAGAGCACGACTGACCAGCGGTTTGTCGCGTTCATTTGCTTCCAAACGAATCCACGTCGCTTCGTCGTCGACTTCAGTAAGACTGTACGAAGGCTCGCTGTAGAGCGCGAGCACGTCACCGTTTTGCGGATTCACGATAACAACCGCGCCGTGCTTTCCTTTCAACTGCTCGACAGCAGCTTGTTGCAAAGCACGATCAATCGTGAGTCGCACGTCCTGATTGCCCCTGAACTCGACCGACTGACCCTTAACAACCTCAAGAGCTTCGGGAAGCGCACCGCTCTGAACGCCAAACAACGCGCGCTCCAGTCCCGGATCGCCGCGATCCGATCCGAAGAGATGCGCCAATGCTTTGTCCATCGGATACTCGCGCCGGATATTGCCGCTCGAGTCGCGTTTGTAATAAGCCAGTGGCTGGTCCACACGGCCGCTGCGATCAAACACCCATCCCCGCAGCGTCGATTCAGACAAACGCCGGACGCGCAGATCCTTGTAGCTCAAGTCCTGGAACTTCTCGTTTTGTTCCGACGCGTAGTGGGCCCAGTAGATGTGAAACGAAAACAACCCGATCGACAACAGCAGAAACAGCCATCGCAGCGCACGCAAACCGCGATTAGTTGAGTGCGATCCGAGTCGCTTCCTGACTTCTTTCGGCAGGTCTTCAGGAATCGCCGATACTGCCTGGCGCCGATTGCGAACCAGACTAAGCAGCAGGAGCAAAATGACGAGCGCGAACCCGCCGACGTAAATCAACGTGAACAGAGCCGGCGTTCTTTCGGGCGCAGGCGGAGTCGGGAGGGGGGAAGGTGAAGGGGTTTGGAAGAGAAGTAGAAGAAAAAGACTCGCGTTCATCCAGTTTCGCTACTCACTTTTGCGCAATCGTACTTCCACATCTCCAAAGCCAACTACGTCGCCATCTTCAATCAGCCGTGATTCGCCATATGAGATGCGTCGTCCGTTGAGATAAGTACCATTCGTAGAGCCGGTGTCGGCAACGAGGAGCGTGCCTTCGGCAGTCATTAACAATGCGGCATGAATTTTAGACACGCTCTGATCGTTCAGAGACAGTTCGTTATCGGCAGCGCGCCCGACGTTGAGTCGTCTGCCGCCTGGTCTGAAGATTAAAGGCACCTCGCGCGTGCCGTGTGGCAGTGTGATGCGCGCGATCACCTGAATGTCGGGCATCGGCGGTGCGGCGCCGGGAATCGGCACACCCAATTTCGCGGCGCGCATCTCTTCGTCCTGTCGTCTGAGATCTTCTTCAAACTCGCCAAAAGTCGGATCGACGGAGATGCCGGTCGTGAAGATGTCGACTTCGGCTTCTACGGTGACCGGGCCGAGAGTTCGATAACGATGATCGTTGATGTGATCGATCGCGGCGGCGAGCACTTCGTTTTTCAGATCGTGGAGGATTTCAGGCGGCGCTTCAGAATGAGTGCCCCATTCGACTTTGAGTATGAGGTGATGCGGCGCGACTCTTCCTTTTCTGCCTTCGTCTCTGACGCGCTCATCGATCAGCCGCTTCATTCGTTCGATGAGTTTTGAGGTGGTAAGTCCGCTTCTCGGCTCGACAGTTCGACCCAACCTGCGATCGACGACGCTGCCCATGCCTTCGAGCACGCGACGCAGGATGCGTTCGGGCAATGCCTCCTCGCGCCTCTTTTTTACTAACTGCTCATCCTTGAGCTTACCAGTCGAGTCGTCCGCGTCAGTCATGAATAACTAATTCTAGCCGAAAAGCCACAAAGAAGCACAAAAGGCACTAACGACTTGGTAAAGTCATTTGTTCCTCTGTGCTTCTTGTGAGGGGGAAGTTCTACCGTTCGCTCCGGCCTTCTGCAGCAATCGGGTCAGTACCGAAACGCGGTAGCGTCGGGTCGATGCAATGCCACCAGGCGCAAGCTATGTAACCCGACCCGACGCTACCGCGTTTCGGTACTGACCCGGTCACCGTAGACGAATTAACTTATCAGAACTCCAACTTCACGGAGAACCGCAGCGTGCGCGCGCCGCCGAAACTATAGAACGATGGGAAACCTCCGCTTGAAAGACTGCGACCACGCATCGCTGTTGACTGTCCGAAGGCGAGTGTCTGATTGCCGGCGACCAGATCATTGCCGAGCGGATCTTCAAAGTTCGCGTGATTGAAAACGTTGAACGCGTCTGCCTGTACTTTCAACGCGAGCTGTTCGCTGAAGCTGAATCTTCTCCGCAAGGCGAGGTCAACCTGGTAAAGCGGAAAGCCGCGCAGACTGTTCCGCGACAAGTTGCCTTGCTGCAAACTGGATGGCACCAGAAACGCCGCGGCGTTGATCCTTCGACCTCCGGCCACTGCCGGATCGGAGACATACAACGAAGCGCCATCGACAATATCGGGCCGCAGATACGCCATACCGAATGACGTCGGAACGAGGTACACGACGTTCAGAGGTTTCGCCGAGCGTGCATTGAAGATCGAATCGAGTGCCCAGTTGCGCAGGAGTTTGTTTCCGAGACCGTGCGACATCAGTGACGGCAATTCATAACTGAGATAGCCGGTGAGTTGATGACGGATGTCGAAGTCAGATGGACCACGATCGGCTTGCGCATCCAGGCTCGCCATGATCGCCCGTCGTGTCGAATCTTCCGCGACGTTGTCCATGGAACGAGACAGCGTGTACGACACGAGCGCGGCAACTCCATTGCGCGGGGGTCGGTCGAACTTGACCTGTAGCGCGCGATAATCGGAGTTGCCGCGGTTAGTGGTGAGGCGGAGGAAACTGAAGTCCGGGTTCTTGTCCAGGAGAGTCGCCGTGTGCAGCAGTCGCTTTCCTGACGAGCCGAGATAAGTGGCGGACAGCGTCTGCAACGGTCCCAGGTTTCGTTGCAACGTCACATTCCAATTGATGACGTAGGGAAGCTTCAGATGCGGATCGTAAGCGAGCAGAGGTAAATCAGAAGCGCCTGAGACAAATGGAATCGAGTTCGCGAATATGTCGCCGGAACGATCCTGCCCGAGGTCGTAGAGAATTCCCACGCCACCACGCAACACCAATTCACGACCGGAAGAGTTTGAGAGTTGGTAAGCAACGCCGGCGCGCGGCGCAAAGTTGAGGAAGGTTGTTTTCCACAGTGAGCTGCCCGGCGCTGCGAGTTTGAGCGTGCTGGGATCGTTTACCTGGTCCACCGCGAATGGTTGCAGATCGTTGGTTGACGGCGGCGGCGCCAGCTCCCAGCGCAAGCCGTAAGTCAGCGTCAGCCGTGAAGATTGTCTCCACTCGTCCTGTGCAAACAAAGAGAGGCTTTGAAACACCGGATTCTGCGAGTCAACAAAGCTGAGACGACGTGCGCGAGTCGCGACGCCGGTGAGTGCCTGGGCCACGCCGTCAAACAGTGCACTCTCCTCAGACGTTCGTAGATCAATGCGCGGGGAGAGCCGGCGGTAATCGCCGCCAAACTTGAACGAGTGATCGCCTCTGACGATTGAGCTCGAGCCGGCTACGTTGAACTGTCGTTGCAGGTTCGACTGCTCGTCGCCCGCCATCCAGGCGGCATTCCGCGAATTGAGATCGAAAGTGAATGACGAAGCAGGGAAGAGGTCACCCGGTAGAGCTCCGCCAAACTCATCCAGCAAGTAAGATCCGTTAACACGCAAGCGGCTATAGTTCGCGCGTAATTCAAGGATTGCCGTCGCCGACAGAGTGTGACTCAGCAAGCCCGTAATTGATTGCGAGCGGCTGTTAATTCGATTTGTAGTGTTGAGTGAGAAACCGCCCGCGCCGCGCTGAGTTGCACTCGAATCTGCAAAGCTATAACGACCGTTGAGCGTAGTCTTATCCGTGAGCACATGATCGAGTCTGAAACTGCCTGCGTCGTGACGCGCAGGGTTTGCAAAACTGCTTGCAAACTCCGCAAAGCCGTCTGCTCGCGTAGCGCCGTTCGGGACCGGAAACGTGTCGAAAAACGAACGTAACGCAGCCGGCGCCGCGGCACGTGCAGAAAGTGAAGGAACGTCAGTGATGCCGACCATCGGCTGGCGCAAACGCAGTCCTTCGTACGACGCGAAGAAGAACGTCTGATCCCGGTTGATGGGACCACCCAGTGTTCCGCCAAAAGTATTCAAACTCTTGTGCGGTTGTTTGAGACCACGACTGTTCGCGAACCAGTCGTTGGCGTCGAGTGCATCGTTACCGAAGAAGTGGAACAGAGAACCGTGAAACGCATTGGTGCCCGCGCGCGTGACGACTGCCACATGCGCTCCAGCGACGCGACCCTGTTGCGGTTCATTTGCAGGAGTTTGAATCTTCACTTCCTGGATGGCGCCAAACGTGGCTAAGCCATTTGCTCCACCACTCGCTGTCAGCGCCGGTGTGTTGCCCGCTGCGGACGGACCAGGGTTCTCACCACCGGGTGCGATGCCAAAGTTTGCGCTAACGCCATCGACCACGAAGTTATTGGAGCTCGAGCGTTGACCGCTGGCCCAATATTTTGTTTGAAAAGTATCTGTTGTCGAATTCGTGCTGGGACCGACGACCCCAGGATGAAGCGTCAACAGGCCAGTAAAGCTTCTCCCCTGGATCGGTAGCTCCTGTATTGAGCGCATCAAGATGGCGTTGCCCAGAGTGCTGCTGCTTGCGTTGACCATTTCGCCCGTAACCATCACGGTTTCTGAAATTCCGCCAGGCACGTCAACACGTTTCGGATCCTCGGTTCCCGTAAACACCACATCGTCAATCGCGACAAACGAGGTGTATTGCGTCATCAACTTAAACTCCAAGCCCAGGTTAGTTATCTCTTGTTGTTTCTGGTCTCGTGCCGGCGCGTCATTGTTGACTACCATCCCCTCCACCATGAGTTCGTCAATGCGACGCCGTGCCCACAACGTCGCCAGCACGTCGTGATCTGTTTCCGTTTCCGGCAGCTCGACGGGGATCTCGCGCAGGAAGTCGTGGCCTGCCTGCTTTCCTTTCAAACGAATGACTCCTTTACTGCCGCCGTTGTAACGACCCGAAAATATCAGTGGCTTCGCGCCAAAAAGATCCGGAATACGTTTTGGATAAACATCACTGACAGGAAGCCCGGACCAATCGATTGCGATGTCGGTCAACAACGGATTGCGAATGCGCTCATGAAAACGCTGCGCCGCGGCTGAGGTATCGCCGGTTTCGGGAATGTAATCGACTTCGCCGCGACCGTACTCAGCCATCTTGTCCAGCAGGTATCGATTAGGAGAATTACTAAATCCCATCGCGAAGATGCGCGCATTCGAATACTTCTTTACCGCTGCGAGAATCGCCTCGTCGTTGTAGACAAGTCCGTCAGTCATAAAACATACGATGCGCACGTGTTGCTGGGACTCTGAAGGCTTCAAGGCAGCGTTGATCGCCTTCATCATTTCAGTTCCCCCCTCACTCTTACGATCGGCGAGAAACTTTTTTGCTTTGCGCAGGTTCTCAGGAGTAGCAGGCACGGGTTCTGAAAAAAGGATTGCCGTGTCGCCGGCGAACGTAATCAGGTTGAAAGTGTCGTGCGGATAGAGATTGTTGAGCGCGAGGTCCATGGTCTCCTTGGCTTTGTTGAGCGGAAAGCCGTTCATCGAACCAGACGTATCGAGCACAAAGACCAGCTCTTTCGGCATGACATCTTCGGCGGCGACGCGCTGGGGTGGCTGTAAGATGAGAGTGAAGAAGCCACCCCTTTCGGAGCGATGGGTAAGGACAGCATCGTTGATAGCGGAACCAGCAACACGATACGTCAGGAGGAAATCTTTGTTTGGGATAGTGGCGCGATCTTTGAGCCGTACTACCGCACGCCGCTCGTTAATCTGCTGCACTTCGGTTTCGTGAGAGTCAGAGTTAACTCCCACGATCGGCACACCAGCATCCAAATCGATTTCGAGTGAGATATCGTGACCGGCACGCACTCCGGGCGCGCTTGGAGGGGAAATGCGGGAGGCAGTTACTTGATTAGCATTCGCGCTGTCGTCCTGCTGGTCGTTACCAGCAGGCGCATAACGCTCAGCAACAACCATCGGAAACGACCATTCATAAGCACCGTCTTCGTATTTCAGAGTCTCGACGTAACTGATGATGATACGAATACGCTGGCCCGGGAGAATGTTTGCCACTTGCTGCGTGAAGACGTTTGGTCGTTCCTGATCGAGCAGGCTCGCAACTTTTCCGATTTGCTTTGCGGCGTCGTAGGCGCTCTTTGCGTCTTCACGGCGCATTATCTTCCCTTTGATCGTGCGCTCACCGATGAGCATCGTCAGATCGTCGACCGCGGCGGCTTGCGGCAGCGGGAACGTGTAGACCGCTTCGATCTTTTCAGCGAAGTTGTTTTCGAAATCCTGTGTGACCGTAACGCGGGAAAGAAAACCGCTGACCTGCGCTTTGACCTCGGTGTGTTTCAGCGGGCACTCGCCGTTTGGCTTGCCATCTTTATCGAACGTCTGAAGCGCACCGCCTTGAATTCCTGGTCTGAGATCGTTGCCGGCGGCTGAAGCGGCATCGCGGTGGACGAGGCTAAACAACAACAGGACCGTGGCGATCGAAATGATAGTGAGTACGGTCCACTTAAGAATTGATCGACGACGCATAGACCCTTCCTTTGTCGCAGACACACGTGGGCGTAATGCTGGCGCACAGTAAGCGTGTCGCTGCCTTGATATCGCAGGTTGTAACTTTGTTGAGACCGGGAACAGCGTGGTCTCAGATGTATCTACTGGACCATGCGGGGGAGACCGCGCGAGGAACCATTCATTTGGCTAACGCTATTGATGCACTTTTTTGGAGCGAGGTAGCCTGAGCTGGAAAAAGTTTGTAAGGAAATTCTTGCCGAGCACAGTGTCGATCCATTAAATTGATTGTCACTGCCCCTCGAGACCTCACGTCAGTCTGAAAGCGGAGGCCATCAATGTTACAGCAGCTATTCGATACGTTCGTGATGCTGATCCCTGTCTTCGTCCTGCTCACGATGATTTTTGGGGCGGGCTTCTATATCGGTCGCGTGAGTAAGAAAGATAGTTAGCGACAGATGGATTGATTCATGCTGATGGCAGGGAATCTGGCAGGTTCAGCAGGTCGTCGACGAGAGTTTCCATCGACACGCCTGCTAGTCGTGCGTAGCGCATGACAACGAGCAAATCCGGTTCACGTGTGCCGAGCTCAAAATTCGAAACAGCAGAGTAGTGCACCTTCAATTCGAGCGAGCGCGCCATCTGCGTTTGGCTCATCTCCAAACGCTTTCTAATGGACAACAACTTCTCGCCCAGTCTCATAGGCTTGTTGCGGCGCGAGCGTCCCATCAGGCCATAACTCCTGACGAAGATGCCCTCTTGTTTTCATATGTAATTTCACTTACACTGCGCGCCGAACTGGAGGATACCCAAAACGCCCGATTTGATCGGGCGCGTTCCACTATTGAGGTTGTCCTCGCCCTTTATTCAAACTGCTCCTTTACATGCTTTATGTAGTTTGGAGCGCGCGACCCAGGCACATTGTGGGTTGCATGTGCGTTCCGCGAGAGCGGTAGTTCGGCTTGACAATCGTTGCTACCGCTCTCACCCTTAAATTTTTCCCGCCACTGCCCCACAAAAACGACACTATTACCCGGTATGAGTCCGGCAATACTTCTCGGTCATCTTCGTTGGATTGGGAGGTTAGCGCTTGGATTTTCGCTTGGCAACAGTTTGCGCCATTTTTGTAATTTCGCGCAAGCCTAGACGTAAACCTTCACTGCATGATCCGTTACAATCTCCTGTATGAAACGGTCGGGCATCGCGGATCTTCCTCTTCACGGTGGGCGCGTACCGCCGTGGCTTGCGGAGCGCATGACCAAACTCGGTTCCGCGATCACGGAAACGATCGTTCATCACTACGGGACGTCAGCTTTTCTGACGCGACTCAGCGATCCGTTCTGGTTCCAGGCGTTCGGCGCGGTGATGGGAATGGACTGGCATTCGTCCGGCATCACAACGTCAGTGATGGGCGCATTGAAGCGTGGCCTTGCTCCACGCGCTCATGAGCTCGGACTCTACGTCTGCGGTGGTCGCGGCAGGTTCTCGAGAAACACACCAAACGAGCTCCGTTCACTTGCAGAGCAGCGCGGCTTCGATGGCGATGCCCTCGTGCGCACCAGCAGGCTGACAGCTCGCATCGACAACAACGCCATCGCCGAT
>JAICQI010000448.1 GCA_025937955.1 Pyrinomonadaceae bacterium | reverse complement strand
CAGAGCAACGCTACGTCGCGTGGTCCAACCTCGATGTTGAATGCTTTGATGACGGCTTCCATCACGGCGACTTCGAGCGCGGCTGAGGAGCTCACGCCTTTCCCTGGCGGCACTTGCGACGAGATCAGGATGTTTGCGCCGGACGTGAAGCGGATGTCGCGTTCACGCATCAACACCAGAAACACGCCGGCGACGTATGCGGCCCAGGCGTTGTCTCGCTGAAAAAGGCTTCGTGCTGTTTCGTAATCGCCTTCGAGGTCGCGCAGTGACATTGAAAACGATGAATGGTGCGGTTCATTGTCTAACAACGTGACGAAGTTGAGTTGTGGTTCCGGGTTCAACTGAATCGCGGCGAATGTCGCCTCCGCGATTGGTAGTTCCAAAACGAGTGAACCGGAGTAGTCAGCGATACCACCCATTACGTCGAGCCGTCCTGGCGCGCGCGTGACGATCAGCTCTCGATCCAGATCGAATAGCTCACGAGCGGGAGGGAAGGGATGCTCGTCGAGCGTTTTCAAGAGATCGATGAAGCCTTGCACGTCCGGATCCATCTCTTTTATGTGCCTTTTTGCGGCTTTAATCCGTACTTGCGCAATGCTGTTTGCAGAAGTGGCTCAATTCCTTGGCGGATGCGTTCGTTTGCATAACCCGCCCAACTAACATCCGGCTCGACCGCCAGCGGCGCTTTGAGAGGGCCGCCGTCGATGTCAGTAACAATCACTCCTGCTTCACGCGCAATCAGTTCGGTGCAGAGGTCATAAGGATGACAGCACAGAGATCTCGGAAGGCCGCGTTCATTGGTGACAGGACTCATACATGCCCGCAGATCGGCGACGAAACGATCGTGACCAGCCATCAATTCATAAAGTTGACCGCCCGATGATGTGTATTGATCTTCGAAGCACAGCGCTTTGCCGGGTAGCGGTGGGCCAAGCGCTGCCGCAACGATCTCGTCGTCGATCTTCGCCAGAACATCTCGAACCCCTGGGAAGAAGCGAGCTATTTGTGCGTACCCCTGCGCGATGTTGTTTGCGGTTGATGGCTGTAGTTGAAAGGAGGAACGCTCGCCGGTCAGACGATTGAACCGTTCGGCGTTTGCGCCTTCGCCCCGAAAGGCCCACATGACGTCGGAAAGGTGTTGCTTCACAAGCGGTATCTCGGTCTGAACCGCGAGCTCGATGTCGTTCAGGGTTGTGCCTGGACCACGATTGGGCGCCACACCCGTGAGTATCCAGCCACTGCGTTTCTGGTACATCAAACCGCGCGTGCCGTCGATTGGATCCACAATGATTCGCCACACGACGTCAGACTCAGCACTCCCGCGCGGTAAAACAATCTCACCGTTTTCCAAACCTTCAGCGACAAGCAACACCGGCGCAATCGGCGCCACCTCACGCTCGAAATAATCAATCAGCACTTCTTCGCTGATGCGATCGAGCGCAAAGATCGTGTCGCCTTCCTGTTCGCTCACAACCTTAGCCATCTCGCCCAACGTCGCGCGTTCACACGCCTCAACCACTACTGCACGAATTTTCTCGTGCAAATTACGCACTGGACCAAGCAGCTTCCGAATGTCGTTCATGTTTGTTTGTAGTGGACGTTGGATTGCGCGCAAAGCTCAGCGGCTTTCGCATCGGGTGAAGTGTCGCTGAGGAAGTTACCCCCGCCGATTTCGGGCCCGGCAAGAAACTTCAACAGGTTTGGCTTGCGCAACGGTGGATGAAATTCAATGTGAAAATGAAAACCATTGTAATCGCCGCCATCCGTGGGCGCCTGGTGCAAAGGCATGACGTATGGAAAAGGCATTTGCCACAGATTGTCGAATCTCACGAGCACATCTTTCAACACGCTCGCGAAGTCGCGTATCTCGTTTCCGGAGAGCGTTGCGAGACTGGGATGCGTTGTTTTCGGCGCCACAAAAACCTCGTAAGCATAACGTGCGAAGTAAGGCAGGAACGCAATGGCGCTTTCGTTTTCCGCGATGATGCGCGTTCCGGCTTGTTGTTCCGCAGCGATGATGTCCCGGAAGAGCACGCGACCAGTTTCAGCCAGGTAACGCTGGCTCACGCGCGCCTCAGTTTCGATTGTCTTAAAGACAAAGTTGGTAGCGTAGATCTGGCAGTGCGGGTGCGGATTAGACACGCCGACGACTTCACCTTTGTTTTCGAAGATTAGTACGTGATTGATGTCTGCACGGCGCCCGAGATCCTCGTACTGTTCGCGCCACACGTTCACCAGTTGCTGAATCTCGTCAACAGTCAGCTCAGCCAAAGTCAGATTGTGCCTGGGGCTGTAGCAAACCACGCGGGCAATCCCCTGCGCTGGACGGCTGCGATAGATTTCGCTGTGCGCTGCTGTCTCAGACGGCGCCTCCATCGACACGCAGGGATGATCGTTGTCAAAAACAAAGGTCTGCTCGTACTGCGGATTCACTGCGCCACTAACACGCGAGTTTCCGGGACAGAGATAACAGTCAGGCACATACTGCGGCAGCGTCGATTCTTCACGCGTCACCGTACCGCCACTCCACGGACGGTCCTGCCGGTGTGCCGCGATTATCACCCACTCCTCTCGCAGCGGATGCCAACGTTCTTCCCACGTCATAGTCTAAAACCCATTTTTAGCCACAAAAAGGCACAAAAGACACAAAAGAAAACCCTCCGTGTCGTTCAAGTTTCGCCACTGTCGGGGAGTGTTTCACTACCCAGAGCTTGAAATCCGGCGTATTAAATGTGAGATAGACTTGGGGAACCCGTTGCCCTTGCCCGGTTGTGCCACAAAAAAGCACAAAGAACACAGACAACCTGATAATAAGCTTTTGTGCCTTATGTGCCTTTTTGTGGCTCATCTTTCGTGCTCACTAATATATACAAAAAGCGCTGTCGATTTCAGGGCCTTTCGTTCGACTACCTTAAGAGGAGAAAAGCTTGCGCGTGCCGACGCCTTAACCGTATTGTTGCACGTTTCCGTGAAACCCTTGCGGCGAGAAGCGCGTACTCGCTCATAATCCAGAAATCCCGGCCAGCGGTCCAGAAGGTACACTGCTTATGAAGTATGCAAAACTGATCTTCAAGAACATTCTGCGGAACAAGAGACGCACTCTCCTGACGATCTCGAGTCTGGTCGTTTCGCTGTTTCTGATCGTATGTTTGGCCACAGTTCTCACCGAGTTTGACCGAGGCGCCTCAGAAGCAAGTCCTTTGCGGCTCGTGTCGCGCCACGCCGTTTCACTGACCTTCGTTCTGCCAATTGCACATCTTCAGAAGATTAAGGCAGTGCCTGGCGTTAAAGAGGTAATTCCGTTCAGTTGGTTTGGCGGCATCTACATAGACGAGCGAAACTTTTTTGCAAACTTCTCGGTGGATGCGCGCAAGCTGCGAGACGTAGTCCCTGAACTCAAGATGACCGATGCCGAATGGCAAGCCTTCATCAACGACAGACAGGGGGCGATCGTAGGTCAAAAGCTCGTCAAGCTGCACGGTTTTACCCCCGGACAGCGCATCACATTGAAGAGCCCTATTTACAACCAGAGTGTTGAATTCATCATTCGCGGTATTTACACCGGAAGCGATGAAAAAACACTCTACTTTCATCACGAATATATAAATGAGATGCTCCCCGAGGGAATGAAAGATTTCGCCGGCACGTTTAGCATTCTTGCCAACTCACCTGAAGAGGTACCGCGGATCGCCCAGCAAATCGACTCGATCTTTGCGAACACCGACGCTCCCACAAAGACCGAGAACGAGCGCGAATTCGCGATGAGTTTTCAAACCATGATGGGCGGAGTCAAACAGTTTCTCTACGGCATCATGGCTGCGATCACGTTCTCATTGCTGCTCGTTATGGGCAACACCATGGCGATGACGGTGCGTGAACGAACGAAGGAAGTGGGCACGTTGAAGGCGATCGGCTTTCAGCGCGGCACGATCACGGCGCTGTTTCTCATTGAGGCTCTGATTCTTGCCTGCATTGGCGCAGCGATTGGAATCGGCGCGGCGGTGTTGATCTTCAACTCGATCGACCTCGGTCTTTATATTCCGTTTTTCATTGCTTTCGTTCCTACCAAACAAACACTGATTGCTGTGTTTGTATTGTCAATTCTGGTTGGATTGATCAGCGTGATCTATTCGGCCTATCGCGTTTCGGGTTTGACCATCGCCGAAGCCTTGCGGAGCACTGAATAAGATGGCCCTACCGCTCAAGTACAACATTCGCAACATCATTGTCAGGAAGGGCAGTACACTCGCTACTGCGCTCACCATCGGGTTGACAGTCGCGATCTTTTTAATGGTGATGGCCCTGGCACGAGGCATCGATCTGACGCTCGCGAGCAGTGGTGAGCCACTGAACGTGATCGTGCTGCGTGAGGGCAGTACGGCCGAGTTGACGAGTTCGGTTACTCGCGAGAACTTTAACGACGTGATCTATCTTGACGGCGTGCAGCGCGAGGATGATAAGCCACTTGCGACCGCGGAGCTCATTACCCTGATCTACAAACCTCGCAAAGGAATGAGTCAGGGTTCAAATGTTACTGTACGCGGTGTTGGTCCAATGTCGTTCAAATTACGTTCGGGATTCAAAACCATTGCCGGAAGAGAGTTCCAGCCAGGGCAAACCGAGGCAGTTGTTTCAAAGAGAATCGCGGAAAGGTTTCAGGGCCTCGACGTCGGAGACAAGTTCCGGATTCAGACTACGGACTACACGGTGGTCGGTTTGTTCGACTCTGCCGGCAAGGCTTTCGAATCCGAAATCTGGGTCGATGTTAATTCGCTAGCCAGTACTACTAAACGTGACGGCGGCTACTCGTCAGTGTTGCTGCGTGCGAAGGATCAGAGCGCTTTGAGTGCGCTTACCCATCGAATTACAAACGATCAGAAACTTCATCTGAAGGCTGTTTCGGAGCGCGTTTTCTATGAAGATCAACAAGGCGCAACTTCCGGCGCGTTGAAAGGGTTGGCGGTGTTCATCTCTTTCATTATGGCAGTCGGCGCGGGTTTCGCGGGGATGAACACGATGTACGCGGCGGTGGCTCGACGCACGAAAGAGATAGGCACGTTGCGCGTTCTTGGGTTTAGCCGGTTCAGCATTCTCCTTGCATTCCTTTTGGAATCCGTCGCGATTGCAGTGATCGGGGCGGCGATTGGAATTCTGCTGGCATTGCCCTTGAACTTTGTCTCGACTGGTACGTCGAATTGGGTGACGTTCAGCGAGATCGCCTTCAACTTCCGCGTCACGCTCGATTTAATGATCTTTGCCCTGATCTTCGGCGCCGTTATCGGGTTGGTAGGATCCCTATTACCGTCGATCCGAGCATCACGCTATAAGATAGTCGACGCCTTG
>JAICQI010000859.1 GCA_025937955.1 Pyrinomonadaceae bacterium | reverse complement strand
CTCGTCATGAAAGAGAAAGAGCAGGGTGTGCTTGATCTTTGGCGGACGACGGCCGCACGCCCCTGGGAGATTTTGTTCGCGCGCACGCTTACCTACGTGGCGATGTTTTTAACCACGGCCTGTGTAGCTCCGTTGGTGGCCGGTCAACTGGTTTACGGCGTACCGATGCGCGGAAACATGGTCAACCTTCTCCTTGGAGCGTTGCTGTTTCTAATCTGCGCCCTGTCGATCGGTACCTTGTTCGCCGTCATCTGCAGTTCGATGCGACAGATGATGATGCTTCTGCTGTTCACAACCTCGTGGCAGACGCTCATGTCGGGGGCTTTTGCGCCGGTGGAAGCTCTACAGGATTGGGCGCGCCCGCTGGTTGTCTTCAATCCCCTCGGTCACTGGGTGGTGATCATTCGCGGCGTCATGTTGAAGGGAGTGGGCATCGAGATACTAATGCCACATTACTTGTCGCTGCTTGGCCTGGGCGCAGCCTTGTTCATCCTGAGCGCGTGGCTTTACCAAAAGCAGGCGCGTTGAAGTGATGAGGATCATAAACCGCGGCAGGGTGAGGAGGATAGAGAGTTCGGTATTTGCTCTCGCAATGAGTCGAGGGGCTCAGACGAGTCGCGGGTGATTTTATGCGAGTGGCTTTTGCGGCTGGTAAGCGATCAGTGCAAAGCTAATTGTCGTTAGACACTGTTTGTTGGCGCTACTTGCGCCAGGAGTGAGGCGTAGTGACTGCCGAGGCAAAAAGAAGACGATTGCGAGTGCTCATGCGCCGCGAGTTGTGGACGCGCGATGAAGGTCTGACCGTCCTTCTGGGTGCGCTTCTGCTAATGATCTTCATCGTAAATCCGCTCGCGGCGGCGGGCGTCTTCCGCGGGTATGCAGCTTTGGTTCACGACCTTTGGCTGGCATTTACTTTGTTTTCGGGAGTCTTCGCGATCGGATGGCGTCGCAGGACCGCTCAAATAGTAGTGCTGGCCGCGGTTCTGTTGTTTGCTTTGCGGGCACTTGGCGTCGCTGGCGGCGCGGGCGCGCTCGGGCTGGTCGTGGACGCCGTGTTGACCCTCTTTATGCTTTCAGCGCTGGGGCTCATGGTCGTTTGGCAGATCTTTCGTGAAGGGCCGATCACACGACAGCGCGTTCAGGGCTCGATAATCATCTATCTCCTGCTGGGATTGATCTGGGCCGAGGCGTATACGCTGGCGGCACATCTCGACTCAGATTCGTTCACGGGAAATCTGAGTGCGGGGCGGAATGCGGTGTCGGCCCATTTGACCTATTTCAGTTTTGTCACACTAACGACCGTTGGATACGGTGACATTTTGCCCGCCAGTCTGGTGACGCGCACGCTTGCCAATATCGAAGGTCTCATTGGTCAGCTCTTCCCGGCCATCCTGATCGCACGTCTGGTTTCAATGGAAATCGCTGCGCGTGAAAACGAAGAACACAAAGGTTAAGGAACTAGAAGAGACCGTCTATTTTGCGGTACGAATCTTTCACGCGCAATGTGTTCGGCAGAAGTGGTTGGCTTGATCAGGTGCGGCGACTCTGCTTTGGTTAAGCATGAGAGCAAGCTTTACCTCAGTCGATCAGTCGATATGAGGAATAGAGAAAAACTCCAACGTAGTTAAGTAATTTATTAAGAGATTTTTAGTGGTGTAGACAGTTGAACCTCGTACTTCTGGGTTGTGCACGGTCCAATTGCCATCTAAAGCAACTTCCTCCGTGTTCGTATTCTCTGTTGCGAAGGTAGAAAGTTGCACCCGGTGAGCGGGATCAGAGACGTCAAAGATTCGCAGGTAACCCCACGCATTGAATCCCTCCGGGCCAAAAGGCGATAAGTCTTCATCTGCCTGGATGAGCGTTCATTCTCGGTCTTAGTGGCTTCGAGTAGAACGAAACCTTTATTCCAATAAAACTGATCCAGGCGCAGGCGCACGATCTCATTCAGTCGCCCGCCTGTCTGCCGCAGCAACCGAACCACGTCAGCCGCGTCACGACCAATCGCTAACCGCTCGGCTACTGTTGTAGTCTGCGCGCTGCGCAGGAGCCTTTCACTTGGTCGTCTGCAACAATCGATCAACTATCTCTTGAAAGAGTTTCGACATAACAAAATACCGTGGTCCTGTTCCATCATTTAGCTGAAATGAGCGCTCCCTGTTCGCGAGTATCGCCAGGGCTTTGGGGAAAAATATCCGATCGAGATTAAACAAATATTCCTTCGCTTCATTAACAGATTTGTAACTAGAAATATCGACTGCTTCTGATATCAGAATTCGAGCACCGGTATCGATGCCCGTGTCGATGAAGAATACGGTAATACCCACGCTGTCGCCTTGCAGAAGTGACCACTCCAGAACACTTCGGCCGCGGTATGCAGGCAAGAGTCCGATGTGATGATTCAAGATCCCAAGTCGAAACGCATTAATCGTAACATCGCGATATATAACGCCAGCTTTGTGCAACCCAACGTCCAACCTTAGTTTCTTGAGCGTTTCCACTGACGTCTGGGCGTGAAAAGGACTGCGGAGAAAGATCAATCTTCCGGTGGTGAAGAGTCGCAGCGGTTCGAAGTCGAGGCCGTTGAGTGAGACAAGGATTAACCGAACGAGGTTGGCAAAGTGGCTGGTCAGTGCCCAT
>JAICQI010000798.1 GCA_025937955.1 Pyrinomonadaceae bacterium | reverse complement strand
CTCTCCTGCGCCACCTAAGACCAAGCGGTGCCAAGGCACCGCACTCCAGGGAGGCGCTCTCTTACTCGTAGCGTAAGGCCACGAGTGGATCGACCTTCGTCGCGCGGCGCGCTGGGATGTAGCACGCAATAAGCGCCACGACCGTCAGCAGCACTGCAATCAGCCCGTACGTCAACGGATCATTAACCTTCACGCCAAACAACATCTTCGAAAGACTGACCCAACTCTCGAGATACTTCGTCAGTACCCACGCGCCAACCAATCCCAAAATCACACCCAACACAGCGAGCGTCATTCCCTGGCGCACGATCATCCTGAGCACGTCGCCGCGGTTCGCGCCGAGTGCCATGCGAATGCCAATCTCATGCGTACGCTGCGAAACCGCGTAAGCCAGCACGCCAAACAACCCGATTGCTGCAAGCTGTTGGGCCAACAGCGCAAACAACGTCAACAACTTCGCGAACAAACGCTCCATGCGCAGTGTTTCGTCCGCCTGTTCGACCTGAGTCTTGACGTTCTGCACCGGCAGGTTCGGCTCGATCTCGCGCACCACATTGCGCACGCTGGCAACGATCGCCGTTGGATCGCCCGCCGTGCGTACTTCAAACACTGCGTTGCTCAGCGGGCGCTCTTGTCGATATGACGAGTAGACAGTGGGCGGAATGTCGTCACGCTGGCTCTGGTACTTCGTGTCTTTGCAGATGCCAACGATCTCGATCTCGTCCGGCTTGGCGGGGTCGTACGTGAAGCGCTTTCCGATCGCGTTTTCACCCGGAAAGAACTTATTCGCGAACGTTTGATTAACGACTACGACCTTGGGCGAAGTCGTGCTGTCCTGCGCGCCAAACGTGCGTCCCTGGAGCAACGGAATTCCCATAACATCCAGGAAGTTGTCGCGCACTGTGTGGCGATAACCTTCCCCGGTTGGCTTGATGCGGCCTTCTGAATCCGGCGGCGCCGACAAAGCATCACGCAGGAACACACTACTCGAGCTCGAACTGAACGACAGCAACGGCAAGCGCGAAAACGTGACTGCCTGCACACCCGGAACTGCTTCAACCCGTTCGCTAATCTGCTGGTAAATCTGACGCAGCTTCTCGTCCTTGTAACCTATCAACGCCGGTTGCACTTCAAACAGCAAAAGGTTCTGCGTATTGAAACCCGGATCGACGCGTTGCAGATTGAGCAACGTGCGCACAAACAATCCGGCGCCCACCAGCAACAACAACGACAACGCCACCTGGACCACGACAAGCCCGCGGCTCAGTAAGGAACGATGAACCGCACTCGATCCGCGCCCGCTGTCTTTCAACGAAGGGGTCAGATCCACTCGGGTCGTTCGCCACGCCGGCGCGAGCCCAAAGATGATTCCCGTTAAGAGCGAGAGCGCGAGTGTGAATCCCAACACGCGCCAATCGAGTCGGGGCTGGAGGACGGTGCCCATCCCTCGTCCGCCCCAAAGACTGACTGCGATCAGCCCGTCCTTGAGCCAGACTGCGAAGAGGATTCCGAGCAGACCACCCAAAACTGACAGCAACAAACTCTCGGTCAACAGTTGTCGCATCAGTCGCCAGCGGCTGGCGCCCAACGCCAAACGCAAGCTGATCTCTTTTTGGCGACCGGCTGCGCGCGACAACAACAAGTTCGCGACGTTTGCGCACGCAATCAACAGCACGAGGCCGACAACGCCCAGCAACAGGTACAGCGAAGGCGCGTAATACTTGCGCCGGTACATCTCACCCTGCCCACCAGGATCGGCATACAGCCTTGGATACTGCTTCGGATCCAGATCGCTGATCTGGTTGCCACCGCTTGCCTTCGCCGCGGCCTGACGCGCGGCGCGATGCTCGACTACGGATTGATGAAACGAATTCTCCAGCTGCGCCTGTGCCTGCTCTCTCGTGACGCCCGGTTGCAGACGGCCCATGATGCGCAACCACCAGGAGTTGCTGCCCGCTGTGTAGGAACGTTTTGGATCGGGATAGAGTTGTGGCTCAAGAGCGAGCGGTATCGTGATGTCCTGAGTGGTGCCGACACCCATGGTGCCGTCGAAACCTTTGCCCGAGACACCGACAACGGTAAACGCGAGGTTATTGAGGTTAATCTGTTTGCCGACAACAGCCGGGTCGCTGCCGAAACGTTTCTCCCAAAAACGATGACTCAAAACAGCGACCGCGGGTGCATTTGCTTTGTCGTCTTCGTCAGTCAGCAAACGACCGGCGGCGGTTTGCACGCCGAGCGCTCTATAGTAATTCCCCGACACAGCCTGTCCATTGACGACCTCGGCCTGGCCGTCTGCATTGAGACTCAGTCCCACGCCGCCAAACGCGAAGATGTCCGACATCGGCCCCTGCTGTTCGCGCATCCGCTGGTAGCTCTGATACGCGAACGAGGTCATGGTCCGCAGACCAGTTTCGGGATCGGTATTCGAGCTGCCGTTATAACTGCCGACACTAAACTCGCGCGGCGCAACAGATTTAAATAGGACCAGCCGGTCCGGCTCCTTCACCGGCAGCATCTTCAACAACATCGCATCAACGATGCTGAACAGCGCCGTATTAGCCCCAATGCCGAGCGCCAGCGACAGCAGCGCCACAGCCGATAGCCCTTTTTGCTTGAGCAACATCCGAACCCCGTAGCGGAGATCCTGCAGCAGAGTATTCATGATCTTTAATCGGTCCTATATGTCCTATCGACCCTATTCATACCGCAGCGCCACCAGCGGATCGACTTTCGCCGCTCGCCGTGCAGGCACATAACACGCAAATAACGCAACGATCGTCAGCAGCACTGTAATCAACGCCAGCGTCAACGGATCCGTAGCGCTGACTTCGAACAAAAGTGTCGACATCAATCTTGTAAGACCAATCGCCGCACCTAAACCCACAACCACGCCAATCAGCACCGGAAACATTCCCTGCTGGACTACAAGCCACAACACGTCGCCCTGCTGCGCGCCCAGCGCCATGCGCAAGCCGATCTCATGTGTGCGTTGCATCACTGCCGTCACCATCACGCCGTAAAT
>JAICQI010000142.1 GCA_025937955.1 Pyrinomonadaceae bacterium | reverse complement strand
TGGAGAAGGTTTTAGCATGATCGTCGAAGACATCGTCCGGCTGTCCAAAGAACCGGGTGTGATCGTTGAAGGCTTCCGACTATTGCCACATCTGGTGAAGCCTCTGCTCGCCGTGCGTAGTCACGCTGTTTGGCTCATTGCGACTCCTGAGTTTCGTCAAGCCGTGATTGCGAGTCGCGGAGGACCGCAATGGGGATTCATCGGAAAAACAAGCAACCCGGAAAAAGCTCTCCACAACTTGCTCGAACGCGACGCGATGTTCACTCAACGACTCTACGAGGAAGCGCAACGTCTGGAACTGAACACTATCGCAGTTGATACAACGATTACTGTGGATGATCTGACCGCACGAGTCGCGGAAGCGCTTAGACTGTAGCAGTACGCGGAAGAGAACGGGTTTATTCTGGGAAACCGGTGGTGTCTACTTGCCGACTACTCTGACAAACATCGCCTTTATGAACGACGCGACTTCGCCGAGATTAGAATGGCCTGGTTGCGCGACCTCTATCTCATATCGCTTGCTCACATAACCAGCGAGATAGCAGAGACGATTTTCGTGTCGCATCTTTCTGCTGTCGTCACCGCTTACGATTTGCTTGAGCCAACCAAAACTCTCGGTCACAAACTCGCGATACATAGAACCTGGTACGCCAAACAGTTTCACTCTATTCGGTCGTTCTCCTTGCAAACTACCATCAGGTGCGATGATCTCATCGAGACGCATTAACGAATTAAACTTTCCAGTCGTAGTGTTCCAGCGATGATGGTACGACTTGCGCAAGCGCTCAGGTTGAACTTTTGCCATCACCACTAAATCGGGTTCGTATAAGCCCTGGCCCCCTGACTGCCAGAACCGTATGACTAGTTCGTGATCCTCACGCCCGGAGAACTCCGGTGAGAACAGTCCTATTCGCGAGAAGAGCTCGCGACGAAACGACGCATTCGCAGTAGGCAGACAAAGTGGGTTGGCCGCGTTGACATAAAAACGCCTATCGCCACGGTCGAGAAGAGCGAGGGGCCACCAGTGGTCAACCGTGAGCCACTGCGGCGGAGGCTCGGCCCAGTCCGGCAAGATCTTTCCTCCGATATATTCCACGTCCGGGTGCTCGGCAAACGCGCGATTGATGACAGCTATCCAGTTGTCAGTAACGACCACGTCATCATCCGTGAAGGCGATGATGTCTCCTCGCGCTGCGGCGATCCCTGCATTACGTCCGTGTGCGATGCCCTGCTTCGGCTCAAAAACATAACGAAGATTGGGATGTCCCTTCGCGATAAAGGCTTCAACTGTCGCGCGTGTGTTATCGGTCGAGTTGTTGTCGATGACGACGACTTCGTAGCGCACACCGCCGGCGTTCTGGCTAAGCAGACGCTCCAGGGCCTCAGCCAACATTTCCGATCTGTTATAGGTGGTTATGACAGCCGATATGTCGAAATGTTCGCCCATCCTGCTGAAGTGACCTCTGACATTGGTGAAAAAAGCAGATCCGGATAAGGCTCCCGATTATCACCGAGGATTTTAAGAGAGGTCAACATCGAAGGCCACTGCCGCGGCTGTGGAGTCCCAGGCGGCGTTCGCTAATATTGCATCCACGACGTTCGCATTACTGACTTAACTGTACTGCGATCTCGTATATGCCATGACGAAATCGTTTAGCCTTATTCCGCACGCTAAGCAATCGTTATAAACCTGCAATTGTTTTTGACCAAATTGACCGAAATTTCACGCCTTGACCGTATTCCTGGTCGGATTGCTCCTGCGGCACCGTGATTGCTTTTATACCCGAACAAGGAGAACGTTATAACAAAGGAGAACGTCATGAAGTTTAACGGGCTAACGAAAAAGGTGCTTGGAGTTGTTTTTGGTTTATCTCTCCTTCTTGGTATCGGAATGACATCGAGCACGACAGTGCAGGCGCAGTATCGCGATTCGCAGTGGCAGCGGGATCAGATCAGGCGTCAACGTGAATGGGAACGCGAGCAGCGACGTCGCCAGCGCCAGGCCCAGCGCGATTGGCGTTATGACCGCAATGGCCGCTACGACGACAACTATAGCAACTACGGTGGTAATCAACAGATGCGTCAGAGTGCTTTGAACGCTGGCTATAACGAAGGCATCAAGGAAGGCCGTAAGGACCGTAACAACGGTGACCGTTTCGAGTATCGCGATGAAGAAGATTTTCGGAATGCAAATACTGGCTACAGTTCGCGATTTGGTGATCGACAGGTGTACGCGCAGTACTTCCGAGAGGCTTTTATCAACGGTTACACTGATGGTTACAGAGGTTACTAACAACACTCTGTAGGTTTGAAACATCGAATGGCGGGATCGGAATGCCGGTCCCGCCTTTTTCTTTGTTTTTTCACCATCAACCACAAAAAGGCACAAAGGCACAAATGAATTAATGAAGTGGAACCTTGGTTAATTCTTTTGTGCCTTTTTGTGGCTAACGGCTCCAGTAAGTCTTGATGCGATCGGCGAGAAGAGGGAAGGGGACGTAGTCCGCGCTGCGGCCGGCGTTTCTTAGTTCCGCGACCATGCGCATGGCTCCGTCGGCGTTGCGGGTGTGGACGAGGATGGTGGAGGCGCGCTGGAGTTCCGGGTTCGAGCAGAGCCAGCGGGCGATGGCGTAGCCCGTTCGTTCGTCGTCGGTCGAATCCGAGTTGTAATGTTCGGGGTGCAGATCGTGGTCGAGAAAAATTGCGTCGTAGGAACTTGCGCTTAACAACTGCTGCGCTTCCCGAACGTTGTGAGCGATATCAATAAAATCGCCTTTGAAGCGGGTGGTAAACCAGCGGTGCCGGCGCGCATCGTCATCCAGTAGAAAAACGCGTATCGGATGGCGCTCCGCCCGGACCGATTTAAGACCCAGCTTGCTGAGCAACGACTGCCACAAACTCATAAGTCTTCAACGTTTCTAAAGTAAAAACACCGTCGTCGTCAATGCCAGAGCATTATAGGTTATTATCAGGTACACTCCGATGTACCTGGGTGATTAATGATCGACGAGACTGAGCTCCCCAAAACGGAGAATACAGGAGTTTGCGAAGAATGCTTTGGCACCGGCACCAAACTCGACCCGGTGAAAGGCGCTATCCCCTGTCCGTGCCGGCGGCCTGACCGCTTCAAAAAGCTGTTGGCGGCGGCGCGCATTCCTCCTCGCTATGCTAAATGTTCGTTCGCTACATTCAAGTCTGCGCCGGGTACTTCCCAGGATAACGCTCTGCTTCTGGCCCAGAATCTGGTTAACGACTTTCCCGTGGATCGTGGCCTCTTGTTTATGGGACCGGCCGGCGTTGGAAAAACTCATCTCGCCGTCGCCATCATCCGCGGGTTAATCGAAAAAGGGTTTGCAGGTATTTTTTGCGAGTTTGGCTCGCTGCTAAAAGAGATTCAGGATTCCTACAACCCCATCTCCAAATCCTCCGAACTGAAAGTTCTTGCGCCGGTCTATCAAACCGACGTGCTTGTCCTGGACGAACTGGGCGCCACTATTCCCACCGACTGGGTTCGCGATACGATGTACCAGATAATTAACAAACGGTACAATGACCAAAAGTTGACCATCTTTACTACGAACTACTCCGATGCCCGTGGCTCAGATAAAGAGCAGGTGTTGGAGGATCGAATCGGCACTCGATTGCGAAGCCGGCTCTATGAGATGTGCAAGAAAGTGGTAATGGATGGAGGGGATTATCGACGAGTGGGCCTGTAGTTACCCGTTCCGCAAGCATGCCTAAACGCACCGACATACACAAAATTCTGATTATAGGTTCTGGTCCGATCGTTATCGGCCAGGCGTGTGAGTTTGACTATTCCGGAACGCAGGCTTGCAAAGCATTGCGGCAGGAAGGCTATGAGATCGTGCTGGTTAACTCGAATCCGGCGACGATCATGACTGATCCGGAAACGGCTGACATCACTTACATCGAGCCACTCACCGTCGCTTCCGTGACGGAAATCATTCGTCGCGAACGGCCGGATGCGCTGCTGCCGACTGTTGGCGGGCAGACCGCACTTAATCTCGCGATCGCGCTCGAAGACGCAGGTGTGCTCCGGGAATACAACGTCGAGATGATTGGCGCGAATCGCGACGCGATCAAGGTCGCTGAGAATCGTTTGCTGTTCAAGCAGGCGATGGATGAAGCTGGATTGGAAATGCCCCGTGGCGGTTTTGCGAAATCGTGGGACGAGGCAAAAGAGATTGTTACTCAAACCGGTTATCCGGCGATCATTCGCCCGTCGTTTACGCTCGGCGGCACTGGCGGCGGCACTGCTTACAACCCGGAAGAGTTTGAAGAGATCATTCGCGGTGGGCTCGCGGCTTCACCGATTCATGAAGTGCTGATCGAGGAGTCGATTCTCGGATGGAAAGAGTTTGAGCTCGAAGTGATGCGCGACCTCGCTGACAACGTCGTGATCATCTGTTCGATCGAGAACTTCGATCCGATGGGAGTGCACACTGGTGATTCGATTACAGTCGCGCCCGCTCAGACGTTGACCGATCGTGAGTATCAGTTGATGCGCGACCAGGCGATCACGATCATTCGCAAAGTCGGCGTAGAAACCGGCGGGTCAAATATTCAGTTTGGAGTTAATCCGGAGAACGGCGAGATTCGTGTGATTGAGATGAATCCGCGCGTCTCGCGTTCCTCCGCGCTGGCCTCAAAAGCTACTGGTTTTCCGATCGCAAAGATCGCAGCCAAACTTGCCGTTGGTTATACACTCGACGAGATTCCAAACGACATTACGCGCAAGACGCCCGCTTCTTTTGAGCCGACAATCGACTACGTCGTCGCCAAAATTCCGAAGTGGGACTTCGAAAAGTTTCGCGAAGCGGAAGACGTTCTGGGAACGCAGATGAAGTCGGTAGGCGAGGTGATGGCCATTGGCCGCACGTTCAAGGAAGCGCTGTTCAAAGGACTGCGTTCACTCGAAGCAGTGAAGCCTTTGCGACTCGAGGACATCTCGAGCGACGAGCTGCAACGCAAGTTAGCGCGGCCGAACTCGCAGCGTTTCTCCTACATCACTTACGCGCTTCAGCACGACTGGCCCATCTCCGAAATCTATCGCCTCTCGCGCATCGATCCGTGGTTTCTGGATCAACTGCAACAGGTGATGGAGATTCAACGCGACGTTGAAGGCTCGAAACTCGAAGACATTTCCGCCGACGAGCTGCTGGCGTTCAAAGAAGTGGCGCTGTCGGATCGACGTCTCGCGTATATCACTGAGCGTTCCGAAGATGAAGTGCGCGAGTATCGCAAGAGCCTGGGGATAATCCCGGTTTACAAACGTGTGGACACATGCGGCGCGGAGTTTGAATCGCATACACCGTATCTCTACTCGACTTACGAGACGGAAGACGAATCCGCGCCCACCGATCGACGCAAGATCATGATTCTTGGTTCCGGTCCGAACCGTATCGGGCAGGGAATCGAGTTTGACTATTGCTGTTGCCACGCATCGTTTGCACTCCACGAAGCTGGGTTCGAGACGATCATGGTCAACTGCAACCCGGAAACCGTTTCGACCGACTACGACACTTCCGATCGTCTCTACTTCGAGCCACTGACGTTCGAAGACGTAATGAACATCGTCGACGTGGAAAAACCGGAAGGCGTGATCGTTCAGTTTGGTGGTCAGACTCCACTGAATCTCGCGATGCGACTGCACAAGGCGGGCGTCAAAGTGATCGGAACTTCCCCTGACTCGATTGATCTCGCCGAAGATCGCAAACGATTCGGAGCGCTGCTCAAAGATCTCGGCATCCCGCAACCCGATAACGGTATGGCGGCGTCTGTTGAAGAAGCGCGCGAGATCGCGGGACGGATCGGTTACCCGGTGCTGGTGCGGCCGAGTTACGTTCTCGGCGGTCGCGCGATGGCGATCGTGTACGATCAGGAAGCGCTCGAGACTTACGTGCGCAATGCGGTCGGCTTCACGCCTGATCGCCCGGTGCTGATCGACAAGTTTCTTGAACAAGCCGCGGAGTTCGACGTCGATGCGCTCGCTGACGATACCGCGTGCGTGATTGCCGGAATCCAGGAACACATCGAAGAAGCTGGCATTCACTCCGGCGATTCGTCGTGCGTGTTGCCGCCGGTGCGCATCGATCCTGAGCATCTGGAAACGATGCGTCACTACACGCGCCGGCTGGCGAAGGCTTTGTCAGTCAGCGGACTCATGAACATTCAGTTTGCGATCAAGGATCATCGCGTTTACGTGCTGGAAGTGAACCCACGTGCTTCGCGAACGGTGCCGTTTGTCTCCAAGGCGACTGGAGTTCCGATTGCTCGCATCGCCGCGCTGGTGATGGCGGGGCAGAAGCTCAAGGAGTTTGGATTGCCTGAGGAATTGTCTGTGAAGCGGTTTTTCATCAAGTCGCCGGTGTTTCCGTTTGCAAAGTTCCCCGGTGTCGATCCGGTTTTGAGTCCCGAGATGCACTCGACGGGCGAAGTGATGGGAATCGGCGATACGTTCGGCGAGGCTTACGGAAAAGCGATGATCGGCGCGGGCCTGAGTTTGCCGTCAGCGGGGAAGGCGTTTCTGAGTGTCAACGATGCTGACAAGGGCGCGGCGGTTTTGCTGGCGCGCAAGCTGAGCCGTCTCGGTTTTGAAATCGTCGCCACTGTGGGCACCGCGGCGCGACTGCTCGAAGTCGGCATGACTGTCGAGACTGTTTTCAAGGTCAACGAAGGCAGACCCAACATCGTAGACCACATCAAACGCGGTGACATCTCCCTCGTAATCAATACGCCCCTTGGCCGTGCTTCACACTATGACGAACAGGCAATCCGGCGCGCGGCGTTGCAGTACGGCGTGCCCTGCGTGACCACAATGACCGGCGCGCGGGCGCTCGTCGAAGCCATCGCGGCATACGGAACGCAGAGCGCTCCCAACGTGCACTCGCTGCAAGAGCTGCATGGTCTACGCAGTGCGATGGACGCTGTTTCGTCAGCATGAGGGTAGTTTGGAAATCAATTCTCAGGAAACAATTCGTCGCATACTCGATGAGTGCCGGACGATAGCAGTGGTCGGGCTTTCATCGGATCCGTCACGGGCGTCAAACAGTGTCGCTGGATACATGAGACGCAGCGGTTACCACGTCATTGGTGTGAATCCGAATGAGACGTCGGTCTTTGGAGACGAGGCTTATCCGGATCTTTTTGCAGTGCCGGAAAAGGTTGATCTGGTTGATGTCTTCCGGCGCTCGGATGAAGCGGGGAAGGCCGTCGATCAGGCGATTGCAGTGGGCGCAAAGGCAGTGTGGTTACAGGAAGGCGTCATCGACCGGAACGCGGCAAAGCGTGCGCTTGATGCGGGGCTGCTTGTCGTCATGGATCGCTGCTGGTTGAAGGAGCACATCCGCGCGCGAAGGTAAATGTCGAATAATACCCGTTGCGGTGAACCATGTCTGAAATAAGGGCCGTTGTTATCACGGTTAGCGACGCCTGCTCGGTTGGCGAGCGACAAGATGCGTCCGGTGCCGCGTTGGTCCAGTTACTTACGGATGCCGGTGCCGAGGTTGTCGACCGAAAAATTCTCTCTGACGATCTCGATCCCCTGGTCCAACTGTTGAAAGAGTGCGCTGACCGCGACGATGTAAACCTCGTCGTTACCACTGGGGGAACGGGCTTAGGCCAGCGCGACAACACTCCTGAAGCAACTCAACAGATAATCGAACGCGAGGCGCCTGGGATTGCCGAAGCGATCCGTGCTGAGTCACTAAAAGCGACACCAATGGCGATGCTGTCGCGCGGTGTTTGTGGTGTTCGGTCAGGAACGTTGATCGTGAATCTTCCAGGCTCACCCAAAGCGGTCAAGGAAAGCTTTGCGGTAATCGCGCCCGTACTTCCGCACGCACTCGACTTGTTGGCCGGAAAAACAAGCCACGGATCTCACGGATAGCATCCGGATTTCATCCGTGAAATCCGTGGCGCAACCTGACTTTGCAACCTGACAGTCTCTTTTTCACGCGTGAGCACCGCGAAGGAATCGCTTGCTGCCGCATCGATCACAACGAGTTTGATTGAATTGGAGCCGATGTCGATGGCCGGAAACTTCAAGACAGGGCCTCTTTGTTGAGGTCAATGACGTTTGTTGACGGCTTGGCAGGAGACGGTTTGTCTCTTAGGGAAACCAAAGGACTGACGTTGCGTTCGGAAGACGTAGCCGGCTCGTCGAGCAATTTAATGATTGCACGCCGCAGGTCCGAGCCCACGCTGCGAACGGAACGAGAAGCGTTAAGCACGTGAAATCCAAACTCCGAGCTCATCCGATCGAAGACCTTGAGCATTCGTGTTTGATACGCGATGAAGCTCTCGTAGAAGTCTTCGCCCAGGCCAAGGTCCATGCCCGATTCCCAGTAATCGAAACCACGACCCGAGCTCACCATGCGTTCGACAAGATGTTGGGGCGATCGGATCCGTAGATAGAAAACAGCATCAGGCACTAACGCCATGCTGTAGATCGATCGTATCCACGCCGAGTCGATGCCGCGGACTTCAGCGCGGGCCATGGCGGAATAGATGTAGCGATCGGTCAGCACCACAAAACCGGCGCGCAGTGCGGGCAGCATCTCATTTTCGAGTCGATCGATGAAGTCGGTCGCATAAAAGAGCTGCATCGTGAGACGGCCCAACGTGTGTCCGGTCTTCGCTTCTTTAATTCCTCGACCGGCAAGCACCGATCGCGTCATGCCCGTGTCGAGCACAGCGTGCCCGCGCGACTCGAGCCACGTGCGCAAGAGCGCGATGTGTGTCGATCGGCCCACACCGTCGGTGCCTTCGACGACGATCAGCTTGCCGCTATATTCTTCCTGCTCGACTCCCGGCAGCGGCGTCCCGTATGAGAGCTTCTGGTTAATTGTTTTTGACCTGCCTCTTCTTTGTATTTAAATGTTGACCGATCAGCAGACGCATCTCGCGTTGTTGACGTTCGATCGAACGGCTCGCGTCGATGACAGTCAGTCCAAACTCCGAAACCATCCGGTCATACTCTTCCAGAATCTTTCCCTGGAACATCTTGAAACTCTCTTCCGGATCGTCGGACCATCCAACATCCATGCCCGCTTCGTAGTATTTTAAGTTTGGTCTACCCGAAACAATGCGATCGATGGCGACGTCGAGTGGCGCCCGGAAAAAGAAAGCTACCGTAGGTTTTACGGCAAACGAGTAGACGTCTCGCACCCAGGCGCGATCGCAGCCACGCGCAACGTCGCGCGCGAAAGCCGTGTAGATGTAGCGATCGGCGAGTACGATGGCTCCGGCTTTGAGTGGCGGAATGATGTCGCGCTCGGTCCGATCGGCAAAATCGGTCGCGTGCAGCAACGAGAACGTTGCGGGTGTAAACAGGTGACGCTTCTTGGCCCGTTTTGTCGTATCCTTAACCAGCGACGACGAGTTCCACTCGGAGAAAAAAACCGGATAACCTTCGGCTTTCAGCCATTGATAAAGAAGGGCGAGTTGGGTTGACTTGCCGCTGCCATCGGTGCCTTCGACGACGAAGAGCTTGCCGGGAAATTGATGGTGTCCGTAGGAAATCATTGGCGCTTGAGCCTATTTCAAACGTGTTACAGGAGTATGAAACGTGCCTCGAATTTTGTACCTCTTACGTCATGCCAAATCAAGTTGGAAGGACGACTCTCTGAAAGACTTCGACCGGCCCCTGAAAGGGCGTGGCCGCGACGCCGCCGAGCAGATGGGGAAGAGACTTGCTTCCGAAAAACTACAAGACGCGGTCTTAATCTGCTCTCCGGCGGCGCGTACGCGGGAGACGGCGCAGATTGTGCTGAAGCACTCGCGCCTGCGCATGGACCAGCGTTTCGACGAGCGTATTTACGAAGCTTCGCTGCGCGACCTGTTGCTGGTGGTTTCAGAGATTCCCGATGACAAGCAGACCGCGATGATGATTGGACACAATCCAGGATTTGAGGAGCTGTTGGCGTTTTTGACGGGCGAGGCGCGACGCATGCCGACTTGTGCGTTGGCGAAGATCAAGTTGGAAGCTGCGAGTTGGAAAGATGCGAGGGTGGGTGAGGGAAGTCTCGAGATGTTTTTAACGCCGAAGGGAATGCCTGAGAATTAACGATCGCTTACGAATTCTCCATAGACTGTTTGTTTCTGCGCGTGCAGGTGATTGTTTAGGATTTGGTAGAAGCATTTCAAGCACACACCTGACGTTTCTTCTTCGTTGTCATCGCGGATCTTTGATCCGCACCAGATACATTGGATTTCGAAATGTTGTTTTGTTTCTTCTTTC
>JAICQI010000508.1 GCA_025937955.1 Pyrinomonadaceae bacterium | reverse complement strand
TGGAGCAGTTTGAGCAGTTGACGCGGATCGGAGAGCGCATCTCGCTTCAGTAGCGACTCCATCGTCTCCATCAGTTTCGGAGCATTCAGTGGCTGGTTCTCACGCGCGACCGAAATGTCGAAAATGAGGATCGCCTGATCCGCGGCCTTGCGATACTCGTTGACCAAAGTCGAAGCATCAGTGTTGTTGGTCCAGTTAAACTCCGCCACGCGCTTTCGCTCGCCACGCTGCATGCCAATCTTCATCGTGCCGAGATGCGGAAACTGCTTGTTCGCCTGGTAGTCTGCGTCTGAGTCGAGAAATTGCAACGACTGCCACGCCGAGCTGATGCGCGCCAGGGTATCCGCAGAGAGCTCGATCGGTTCGACAACCGGTGTGTCTTCGTTCAAACGCTCGAAGGTAACCGTGCCACGCCCATTCGCGTCGTGTTCGAGCACGATGTGTTTGATGTAAAACTTTGGCTGCGAGAACTCATAGGAATACTTCACGGCCTCAGTCTTAGTCGCGCCAGCGTCAGCAGACGAGTTCGCCACCTGCGGACGCGGATTATGCTTCGCGCCACTCTGATCCTGAGCGTAAATGGAAATCGCCGCGCTAAAAACCATCAGCGCGGCGGGGAGCACTTGCAATGACTTTCGTTTATTCACTCAAACTTCACCGAGACCAACTTCGAGACACCTGCCTCCTCCATCGTAACGCCATAAAGAGCGCGGGCCATCTCCATCGTCCTCTTGTTGTGTGTGATCACGATAAATTGCGTGTCAGCTGACATCTGGACGACCTTATCAGTAAAGCGCCCCACGTTCGCTTCGTCAAGTGGAGCATCGACCTCGTCGAGCAGACAGAACGGCGCCGGACGGTAATGGAAGATTCCCAGCACCAGCGCGAGTGCCGCCATTGCCTTCTCACCACCTGACAACAGCAACACGTTCTGCAAACGTTTGCCGG
The DNA here is from genome assembly GCA_025937955.1 of Pyrinomonadaceae bacterium. GTDB lineage: Bacteria > Acidobacteriota > Blastocatellia > Pyrinomonadales > Pyrinomonadaceae > PSRF01. Next base: position 3,960 of record JAICQI010000508.1, on the reverse strand, counting down.
GCGGTTGGGCCACCACGTCGATGCCCGACTCGAGCACATCGTCAGCATCGATGAGACTCATCTCGCCGCGTCCGCCACCAAACAACTCCTGGAACAACGTGCTGAAATTCTTGTTAATCTGCTCGAAAGCATGTCGGAAGCGCTCGCGCGAGCGGCGCTTGATTTCGCGCAACGCCTCTTCGGTTGCGAAAATGCCTTCGATGATGTCCTGGCGCTGGACCGTCAGGAACAACAAACGCTCTTCCGCTTCGGCCAACTCTTCGAGCGCCATCATGTTCACGCCGCCAAAACCTTCGAGCCGCGTACGCAGCTCTTCAACACGAGTGTGGCTGGTTTCGAGATCGAATTCTTCCGGGAACGTCAGCTCGCGAGCAAGATCTTCGAGCGACTGGCCCAATTCCGTCTGGCAGTTTTCGTGAACGAAAGTCTGTCGCGCCTGTGCTTCGGCGCGCTGTACTTCCAACCCGCCACGCGAATCGCGCACTTCCGCAGCCCGGCGATTGAGCTCTGACAACTCCGCGGAAAACTCGTCAGCTTGCCGTCGTGCTTGCTGCAACCGGTTTGAGAGATCCGCGATCTGCTCTTCTTCACGCGCGCGATCGGATTCAACTGAACTTGCTGCGAGCTCGAGATCGGCGATCGAGAGTTTCAACTCTTCGCTGCGGCCACCCATCTCGGCGAGGTCCATTCGGTATCGCTCGACGCGTGAGGCGAAGTCGGCCAGTTCGCCTTCGATTCGGCGTAGCTCCGCGGTAGTGGCACGGCGTCGCTCCGCTGCAGCAGCTGCGGCGGCACGTTGCCCCGCGAGCGACTCACTGTCGATCTCCGCTTCCCTTCTCAAATCTGTCAGCAACGCTGAAGCTTTGATGACGTTGTCGGCAGCCGCTTCTCTCGCTGTTTCAGCGGCTTCGGCATCTAACAAGGCCTGCGCTCTGCGATTCTCGACTTCCAGCCGCTCTTGCTCGACGCGCATCGAGTCTTGTCCGACAACACGCATGTGGCGCTCGGCGCGTTCGACTTCCTGCTGCAAGTTGGTGGTGGTGTGTTCTCGCGCCAGCGCGTCGCGTTCTTCCCGGCCAATTGCTTCGTTCAACAGGACCACCGCGTCTTCCAACTCCACCAGACGCGCGCGTGCATCCTTCGCGGAACTGGCTACCCCATCAACTTCACGCGCCAATACTTCCGCGCGTGTTTCAAGCTCGCGTAACTCTCGTTTGAACGCGAGTAATCCTGCCCCTTCTTCAACGTCGCGTGCGTCGCCTGCGTTGACGAACTGTCCGCTCGCGATCCAGTCGCCGTTCAACGTCACGTACATCTCGCCAGTCGCAATCGATTTCATCATTGCGTCTTCGAGATTGGCCGCGAGTCGCGCGTTCATCTTCTGCGGCAACGTGCGCTTGAGAACGGTGACCAGTTGCTGCGGCGCACCGAGCAGATCCGAAATACGAAGATCGTCGCGAAAACCCTCAACCAAACTGAGTGACAAAGCGGAACGTTCTTCCAGTCTGCACGCGAGTGCGGTAACGGTGTTCACTTCTTCATTGCCGCCATGCAAACCCGCAACGAGGAAACTGGCCCGGCCGCCGTTGTTTTCGCGCAGCCACTGCGCCGCGCGAACCGCATCGTCAGGCGTCGGCACCACGATCGACTGCAACGAAGATCCAAGCACTCCCTCGACAGCGCGTTCCCACTTCGCGTCGACGTTCAGCGCGTCGGCAAGCGTACCGATGAAATGAAAATCGCGAGGAGTCTCGCTGGGCGAAAAGATGAGCTGGACGGCCGGCGAGTAATAAGCGCGGCGCTGGTCTAATTCTTTCAAACTCTCGAGGCGATGACTCGCGCGTGAATACTCGTCACGCACTCTGGTCAACTCAGCCTCGGTGTCGCTGACCGCTTCATGACCACGCACAACGGCATCCACCGCAATCTCGCGTTCGGCTTGCAGTTTCGCGACACGCGCACGGGCATCACCGAGCTCACGTGAAAAGCGCTCAGCTTCGAGCTTCCGTTCAGCGTGTTGGCTGGCGGCGCGATCGCCTTCACGAGCCAAACCCTCAGCTTGCTGTGACAAGCGCTCCAGCGTGGTCTCGAGTTGCCGTGCAATCTCACGCAGCCTTTCGGCTATCGCGGTTTGCGAGAGCAGTTCGGTACGAGCGCTTTCGATCTCGATCTCAGCGGCATTCGCAGCGGCCAGCTTGTCCGCGTACGACTCTTCAGCAGTCCGCAGAAGCAAGGCACTCTGATCGAACTCCTCTCGCAGCCTCGCATCTTCCTGTTGCAGGCGCCGGCACTCGGTCTCGATCAAAACCAGCCGCGACGTCAAAGCCTCGATCTCGGCCGTGACTTCACCTTTGCGCTTCTCGATTTCGCTCAACTGCTCTTGCTGATAGACGCACTCACGCGCCTGCCGATCTCTTCGCAGAACTGCTTCCGCCGCCGCCGCACGCGCGGTCGACAATTCGTCTTCGAGGTTGCGAGCTTCCTGAGTTGCCGAACGTGCAGCTTCTTCTCGTTGACTCAGATCGTCTGCGATTCCGAGCTCCAGTTCGCTGATCTCTGCAAGCTTGGTATTAGTCTCTTCGAGAACTGTTGCTAACTTGCCGGCTTCCGCTACGTAAACCAGACGCAGCAGCTCGCGTAACTCTTCGCGCAGCACGCCGTAGCGACGCGCTTTCGCTGCCTGGCGTCGCAGGCTGTTTACCTGCCGATCGATCTCGGCAACGATGTCGGATATTCGCGATAGGTTCGACCGCGCAGACTCGAGCCGCGCCTCAGTCGCTCTCTGGCGCACGCGAAACTTCGTAATGCCGGCCGCCTCTTCAATGATGGTTCGACGGTCCATCGGCTTGGCGGAAAGGATCTGCCCGATGCGACCCTGTTCGATGATCGCGTAGTGACCACCAGCCAAACCGGTTCCGGAAAACAGATCCTGAATGTCACGCAGGCGACAGATCTTGTTGTTCAGCAGATATTCGCTCTCGCCTGATCGATATAACCTTCGCGTAACGGAGACCGCCTCGCCAGATGCAAACTCGAGCGCGAGATTGCGACGCCGCCAGTGTCGCTTGTGCGCTACTTTGTGTGTTGGCGTCGATTCTGCAACAACGACAGCAGCGTCCGGCTCAGGCTGATTCTCAGTCTCACTCGCGGCTGCCGGTGCTTCTTCCGGAGTGGCAGCGGCTTCGACAGGTTCAGGCGGAAGGATCTCGTCGAGATTAACCAGTCGATCGTCGATCCGTTCGAGTGTGGAATCGATATCTTCGATATCCGGTTCCGATTCCGTCACCTCGTCACGCACCATGTGCATGACGACTTCCGCCATGCCGCTCGGCTGCCGGTTGCGCGAACCCTGGAAGATGACGTCTTTCATTTCGCCGCCGCGCAAGTGTTTGACGCGCTGCTCGCCCAGCACCCAGGCAATCGCGTCGGCAACGTTGCTCTTGCCGCAGCCATTAGGGCCGACGATGGCGGTGATTCCGTCTCCTGTGAAGATTATTTCGGTGTAGTCGGCGAAGGATTTAAAACCGGTGATTTCCAGACGTTGGAGTTTGAACATTCGCTGTAAAGCTCTGTTTCGACCAGCCTCGTGGAATCGGGAGGCATTTTCGTACGGGTGAGCCAATATAAGTGCCAGCCGCTTAGAATGTCAACTAGAACTTGAAGTAAGGTTTCCTTAATTGAAGTGAACACCTAGGTTAAGCAGTCACAAGCATTTTCCGGCTGGAACAACTCAAGAACTTGGAATGGAACAAGTCAGAAGAGGGGCTTGCCCCCGCTGTTCCGAGAGCGGGGGCAAGCTCCCCTCTTCCTGACTTGTTCTATTTCTCTTACGGGTTTTGGTTCGAAAGAGGTTTGGAAGGAGGCAGGAAGCCGCTGCGTCGCACGTATAGCAGCAGTTTTACCCCGGGCCGCAGCTCGAAGGTGCCGTCCGCTGCTTTCGAAGGCACCTGCCGGTACGAC
>JAICQI010000367.1 GCA_025937955.1 Pyrinomonadaceae bacterium | reverse complement strand
CGACGATGCCAAAGCGATCGAGGTATCGCTGAAGCTGTTTCGAAAAAAGGGCCAGCCGCACCTCTTCGACGCGATTCGCGCCGTGGTTGAAGAAGCGCTGCGGCCGGTGCAGGGACAGAAGCGCATCATCGTCGTGATTAGCGATGGACTGGATCGCGGCAGCAAAGCCACGTTCGAAAAGACGTTGGCAGAGCTGCAGGCGGAGAACATCATGGTCTATGCGGTGCAAGCGGTGGATCGCACACGCGGTGCGATCCGGCGTGACGTGCCCAAGCCGAAAGTAGTCATCGATAAACTGGCCGAGGGAACCGGTGGACAGATCTTTTCAATCGATGAACCACAGCTGGCGGCGAAGGCCATATGCGACGAGCTCCGCCAAAACCGTTACGTACTCTCATACGTGCCGTCGAGTGCGCCCTTTGGCCAGCCGCGCAGTTTGTTGGTAGTAGGAAATGAGGGAATTACGGTGCGAGCGAAGTCGATGCAGCAGCCGAATTAGATCAGCGTTTATCTGCGTTTCGAATACAAGTAAAAGAGTACCAGCATAATCAGCAGTATCAGCGTCTCCATGAACACGAAGAAGCTGAAACTAAACTCTCCATCGTCAGTGATCGAGTTGAAGTAAGCGACGTAAGTTCCCATCAGGAAGCCGCCGATTATCCAGATCAACTGACGTTTTTTGTCCCACACTATTTCAGTATTCCAGACAGCCAGTGCATCAGATTCAAGGCGTACTGGCGGTCGTCGTTGCCGGGCACGTTCATTCCCATCCGGCGCTTTTCCGGTCCTGAAATCTGCGCCGACAGCATCGCCGCCTCGCCCTGGACCAGCACGCGTCCTTTGCCAAACTTCAGCGCCACTGCCTGGGCGCGTCCGGCTGCGGAGACCGGGTTTTGTGATCCGTAATTCGGAGAATCGGTGGCGGTGTCGGCGAGACTGAGAATGGCGACGCTGCCTTCCGGTCCTTTCAACGACTGTCCCGTGAAACTGCGCAACAGGTTGATCCGCTCGTTTTCTCCACGACCTTCAGTGATGGGGTGGCTGGCGAGCAGTTTGTTCTCACGAGAGAAGATGAGCTGTGAAGGACTGCCTGCGACCGAGTTTTGCGGATCGAACGTGTAGCCCTTGCTCATGTCAACGCCGAACTTGCTCGCGAGCGCCGCGGCTGCGCCACCAAAAGGCGCGTGATCCGCGATCAGCAGCAAGGCGCCCCCGCTTTTTACCCAATCGTGTACGGCCTGGATCTCTTCGTCGGTGAACGCTGATTTGTCGGCTCCTTCGTCGTCATCTTCTTCGGCGCCGAGGGCGTTGGCGATCACGAGTATTTTGAAACTGCCGAGCGTGGTTTTGCTGAACGGCTGGCGATTGCGAATCACGCGATAGCCGTCGTTCATCATCATATCGACAAATGGCTTGTAGCGGCCTTCGGTGGTGTGGAAGTTGTGATGTGCCTCGTCAAACATCACGCGTGGTCCATCTTTTTTATAAGCCGGGTTTTCGACGGAGGTGTTGAACTCCGGATCGGGCCCCTGCTGGGCCACGGCAACAGCCACTAAAGACAAAACAAGAGTGCAGATAGAGATGAAGGATTTCATATCGTAGTATTTGGGCGCCTCCCTGGAGTGTGGTGCCCTGGCACCGCTTTGGTAATAGCGTCGGACTAATACCAAAGCGGTAGCAAGCTATCGCACTCCAGGGCGGCGCCCTAGCTTCGCGATTTTAACTTCGATAGTCGTTCAGCGGCGCGATTCAGCGTCTCGTCTTTTTTGCAGAAACAGAACCGCACCTGCTGCGCGCCCAGCGCCGGATGGCTGTAGAAGCTCGAACCCGGCACACATGCTACACCGACTTCCCTGATCAGGTGCCGCGTAAACTCGACGTCATCGGGAAACCCGAACGCCGAGATGTCAGTCATGATGTAGTAAGCGCCGTCCGGAACGAACGTCCTAAATCCTGCCTGCTCCAGCACCGGCAACAGCTGATCCCGCCGCGCCTGATACTCGCGTTGCAACACGTCGTAGTACTCCGGCGGCAACGACAACGCGTACGCGCCCGCGGCCTGTAATGGCGCCGCTGCACCCACAGTTAGAAAGTCGTGCACTTTGCGAATGCCGCTCGTGATCTCCGGCGACGCGATGCAGTAACCAACGCGCCAGCCCGTCACCGAATAAGTTTTCGACATCGAGTTGACCACGACTGTGCGGTCTCTCATGCCGTCGAGTTGGGCCATCGAAATGTGTTTGATGTCAGCGCCTTCGCGCGAGTAGAGAATGTGTTCGTAAATCTCGTCGGTGAAGCAAAGCGCATCGAACTCCTGGCAGAGCCCGGCGATAAACTCCAGTTCGTCGCGAGTAAAAACTTTTCCCGTCGGATTATTCGGATTGCAGACGATGATTGCTTTAGTGTTTCTATTGAAAGTCGCGCGCAACTCGTCGCGATCGAAACTCCAATCGGGCGCGCGCAACGGGACGTAACGCGGGTGCGCGTCCGAGAGGATCGCGTCCGGCGCATAGTTCTCGTAGTACGGTTCGAAAACGATGACTTCGTCGCCCGGATCGACCGTCGCCATCATCGCTGCGATCATGCCTTCGGTGGAGCCGCAGGTGACGGTGATCTGTGTTTCCGGATCGATCTCGAGGCCGAGATAGCTTTTCGTCTTGCGGGCAATCGCGTCGCGAAAATCTTTTGCGCCCCAGGTGATCGCGTACTGATTGATGTCCTGCTCGATCGCCTCCATCGCGCGGCGTTTGATGTCTTCGGGCGCGGAAAAATCCGGGAAGCCTTGCGACAAGTTGACGGCGCCATACTTCAACGCCTCGCGAGTCATTTCCCGAATGACTGACTCGGTAAACAGACTTGCCTTACGAGACACGTGACGACTTTTTGAGGGTATTGGAGTAGTCATAGCTCACAAAAGGTAGCACAAACCGGGACGGAGATGAATGCGGATTAAGGGATGATCTGTTCGCCGTCGGCTTCGCGTTTTAATTGTTCGAGGATGGAGCGGATTGCGGCCGCGTAACTGCCGTTGGGCGCGAGCTGTAGATACTTCTCATACGCCGTCACGGCTTCCTTCGGCTTTTCCATTTTTTCATACGCCGCGCCGAGCATTTGATAGATGACGGGCTCGCTGTCGGAGAGTTGAGCGATGGCCGTGCGATACTCGGCTACGGCTTGTGCGAACTGTCCTTTGTCTTCATGAAGCTTCGCCAGTCCTACATGCGCCTCGGGCTGAAATCCTCCGGCTTCCCTGAGCGCTCGGCGAAACGAGCTCAGCGCTTCGTTGTCGAACGCCTCTTCGCGGTAGATGCGCCCTTCAACCGCGGACGCTTCCGCATACGACGGTCTGGTTCGTCGCGCTGCGTCAATCGCGGCATGCGCCTCTTTGAACTCGTTGAGGTCCATCAGGACGCGCGCCAGGCCAACGTGCGCAGCGGGAAACGCGGGCCGCAGCTTGATCGCCTCACGATAGAGATCGGCGGCTTTCTTCAACGCCTCCTCGCCGCGTGCTTTTTCTCGCGCGATCTCGGCATCCTGGAACAACAGTTCGGCTTGATCGGTGGTGGGCAGGAGTTTTACGGCAAGCGCACGACGGCCCGGCAGCAATGGTGTGGTTGTTTCCTTAAACCCCTTGGCCCGAACCCGCACCACATGCCGGCCGGCGGAGACTTTGTTGACTGTTAGTTTTCCTGAGGCGTCCGTCGTCCCACGTCGAAGTTCGTCAATCCAAACGATCGCGTTTGGTTCAGTTGTAATCGTCAGCGGCGCCTGCGCATAAATAGCCGGCGCAACAACCAGCAACAGAAGGACTAATACCACGACCTTCATAAACCGATCCGTCCTAAATCCGCGTTCATCCGCGGCTCATTCTTCAGAACCACCACTAGTCACGCGTCGCTTGCGAACATTCGGGTTCGCTTCGACAACCTTCGATCCAACCTCAGGCTTGAAATTTCCTTTTTGATCGTACAGCCGCAGGTATTGCAGCCGGTTCCTCACAACACCCTGCACGTATCCACGCGTCTCTTTGAATGGAACCGCTTCCGCCCACTCGTCGATCTCCAATGGCAGCGACGCTCTCCACTGCACCGCGCGCCCGGGTCCGGCGTTGTACGCAGCCGCCACATACTCAATCCGTCCAAACTTGTCGATCTGATCGCGCAGGTATGCCGTTCCAAGTTGAATATTCAGACGCGGCTCGTAAAGCGATTCAACAGTGATCGCGCGATTCACGCCATACTTCCGTGCTGTTAGTCTGGCCGTGGGCACCAGCACCTGCATCAGTCCGTAAGCGTTGGCAGTAGACCGTGCGCGCGTAATAAAAACCGTTTCCTGGCGTATCAGGCCAGCCACCTGATACGGATCGAGATTTTTCGCCTGCGACTCTTGCACGATGATGTCCCAGTGAGCGAGCGGATAAAAGACGTCCCACTGTTCGCGCGTCATCTCCTCCGGTTTCATTTGCGAATAGTCGGGGAAACTGCGTCGCAGAGTGTTCAGTGCGCGAACGTTGTCGTCGTCAGAACGATAAATCTGCGCGATGGCCAGATTGATCTTTGGACTGTCGGGACCTTTTTCAGCCGCCTTGGCTAACTCTTTTAAGGCCCAATCATCGAGGCCAATGTTCCATAACTGATCGGCTTTGACCATGCGCGCGTCTTCTTCGGGACCCGCAGTTTCTTCGGCGACGGTAACAGTTTTCAGGTTAGCAACAGCACGCGCCACGAGCGAATCAGCGGGAAAAGTTTTCGCGGGAGTGGATCGACTGATAACGTCCAGACGCTGCTTGGCGAGATAGCCGTACCAGTTTGCGTCGTAACGCTCCTGCATCGCTTCGTAAAGCGCTCTCGCTTCCGCTAACTTACCTGCTCTTTCGGAGTCGCGTGCGGCCCAGTAGCCGGCGCGACCGCGATTGTCAGTGTTTTTGTCAGCGTAGTAAGCGAGATGCTCGGTGAGCATGCGCGACGATTCCGAGAAGTTTCTTGCCTCGTGCGCGTCCCAGGCGAGATTGAATTGTGCCTGGGCCACTTCGATCGAGCTGCCGAATCCGTTGACAGCCGCGCGATTGAAGTAAGAAGCGTCCGCCTGGTTTTTTGCTTCCGCCGCGATCTGGCCCACCGAGACGAATGCTCTTGGAGTGAAGTTGCTGTTAGGAAATGTCTTGCGCAGCTCTTCGGCAGTCGCTCGCGCCTGTTCCCACTGTCGCGCTCGCGCGTAGGTTTGCGCGAGGTAGAAGAGCGCTTCTGCTCGAGTTTCGCCTGCTGATGTAGGTACGGCACTGAGCGCTGCGACGGCGTCGGGCGTCTTTCTCGCGCTGTAGGCAGCGATACCGCGGCGAAGTTGATTTTCAGTAGTTGCAGTCGCGGGAAATTTGGTAAACGCGTCGCTGTAAGCGGAGAGCGCGTCATTAAACTTCTTTGCCGTGTACAAACGATCGGCGCGCGTGATCGCTTCTTCAGTTGTGGCCGGTGATGTCGTCGAACCGAGTCTGGTGATGGACGTCGCAGCTTCCGCGCTCTCCGTCGAGTTGGGCGCGAAGAAATAAAGTCGACGATATGAGGCAAGCGCGCGATTCTGATCGGACGACTGTTCGTAAGCTTTGCTTGTTGCCAGCAGCGCTGCGGCATCGTCTGCCTGCGCAAGGTCTTTCAAAAGGAGCGGAACGGCAGCGGCGGCGCCGCTTTTCATCATCAGGTCCGCTGCTCGCAGGGCAGCGTCACGTGCGCGCAGCGACGCCGGATACTCCTGCATCAACTGCTGGTAGATCGCTCGCGCTTCCGGAGTTTTTCCGGCTTGTTCGAGCGCGTCGGCGCGCATGAACAGCGCGTAATCCGCGATCGACGTCTGTTCAGCGATAAGTTTGGTGTCGAGTAAAGTTGCGGCGCCGGCGAAGTCTCTGGCGTTGAGTTTGATTCTGGCGCGGAGAATGCGAGCGAGCGCAGCGGCTTTAGTGCGTGGAAACTGGTTCTCGATCCCGAGGACGACGGCGTCGGACGGCAGCACGTTATTGCGCGTCATGCTGCGCAAACTCTCGAGGGCTTTCTGTTCTCCCAGTGTTTGCGGGCGCGTGAGACAACTCGCGCTCATGAGGAACGGCAGCGAGGCAACAGCGAGCAGAGCAACACCGGCGAAAATCAGAAGTAAACGATGCTTGGCCACTTTCGAAAATACAATCTTGCGATGCAACTGTAGGGGCGGCACTCCGTGGCCGCCCGTCTGACGAATAATACATGTTT
>JAICQI010000572.1 GCA_025937955.1 Pyrinomonadaceae bacterium | reverse complement strand
GCCAAGAGTGGATTAGTTTTGTCATTTGAACATCTTGTTTACTGCAGGTGGAGTTGATTTTCCCGCACCACCACGAAACCGTACATGCCGTCGTTTACAAAATGATTTCGTATGGCACAAATCACTAGGTAGGTTCCGGGCTTTGAGAAATGAACCACTTCAACCCGGTCGCGTGCTCCAGTTGGAGCGGTTTCATTGGCACCGAGGTAAATTCTCTTGTCGGGATCGTCTATCACGCCACCGGCGGTCGTGATACCAGGTACCAGCAGATTTGGATCGATATCCTCGGGCCGGGTGCCGTCATTGTAGATGGCGACGACATGATTGCCGCTGATGATGAAGTTCACCCCACCACTATCGTTTCGTGAGATGTTGATCCTCGATACGTTTGGTATTACTTCGTGCTGATTGCCCGCGCCCATGGCTGGGTTGCCAGCAAATCTATTCAATGGCGGATCTGTTTGCCAAAGGCCAAAGCTTACGGTCGCGTCAGCGCGGCGACCACTCAGCCGAGACTCATCTGCGGTTTCAGACATAACGTTCGGGGCTATAACCCAGAAACTTAGAAGTGCAATGATCATTATGACGGAACGTTTCATTCCTTTCTCCTCCTCATGCAGTTCAATTAGCGACTTCCGACAACAACTCCGTGGCGCGACGTATTCGCCTCCGCGAAGGCCCCACGGAAAACCTTCGGGAGGCATCTTTCAATCAGCCGGAGATATCTTGCCGCGTTTGATTCAATGTTCGTGGTCTGCATTTAAAGATCCTTTTGATGTGAATACCAAGTCTAATGACGCTGCGGTGGATTCAACTGCAGCACTTGTTGTAGCGCCGCTTCCAGCTCTCTGGCCGTTACCAGCCCTTCAAACTTGGCCCGGATGATTCCGTCGCCGTCCACTATAAAAATCCACGGCTCGGATACCAGGCGCCACTCTTCTACAGTTGCAAAGACCTTCTTGCTGGCGAAGTCCTGCCAAATCTCCTGATGAGTAAAGGCGACTCGTTTGTTGTATTTAGGAAGCAACTGCCGAACGACATCAACGACTGGACCGCACATCCGGCTTGTGCAAAACTGCGGCGTGGCGAAGACGATGAGCTGGGGCTTGCGTTGTGCGATGGCGTCGGAGATCCGTACTTGGTGTAGTCGATGATCGGGTTTCTGACTGGTATCGATTTGGCGCAGATCACGCACATCCGAGGCAATCAGATTGCGGCTGCGGGGTGCGAGAGTGCCCAAGCCCGGCGTTTGCGGCGCGTCGTCCACCGTGACTGTGAGACGCGCCGTTGCCAAAGAGCCATTGTCATCCCGCGCCTGCAGCTCGATACCCCAAGCACCAGGACGCGGTAACTTGAGCTGAGTGACATACAGACCACGCACCTCGCTTTCGGCGCGGTGCACGTGTTTTACGCCGTCAGCATGCCGATGGACCCGCTCGCCGCTCGCGGCAATCCCGACCGGCTGATAAAGAGCGTTGGTTTCCGCTATAAGGTTTGGTTTCGGCCCATCGATCGCATAAATGCGGAGTTGAACATTGGCGTTTTCCAGAAGCTTGTTTGCCTTTACGAGTCCAAAGGCAAAGCGATTTTCTCCGACGAGCAGTTCCGATGTCGTGATTAGCGGTTGAAGATCCTCATTCGATTCGGCTGCTAACGCTATCCCTAAGTTCGTGGCGTGGCGGTGAATCAGATCGGGACCAGTCGCTAGAAGGAGTACAGCGATGACGCCAGAAAAAATCTCTTTCATAACTATCCATCCTGTGAGTCAAAGAAGTTATGATGAAATTATCTCTGCAAGCCCGGGTGCGTTGATCGAGGAGTAATTTGATCATCTACTCTGCTGCTGCGAGCATGTCAATAAAATTTTGTTGAGTATTGCAGTGCTAATTGTTTCGGCGGAATAACTGATCGGATTCGACTACTGGTCTTTAGCTGACCTTCGCTATTAAGCACGACACTCTAATATTTTTCTGGAGTGCGTGATTGCCAGTACCAATCTGATTAGAAGATATCCGACGGCGCCGCTCTCTAACTGAAACGCGGCTGCCGTTCAGGAGGGAAGTTTTACGGATTGATCACTTCGCTCGATCAAAACTTACGCTGGGATAGGATTACTAACCGACATTCTGCCTAATTACATCGAGTGAAGACCTGATACTCTCTCGTTCTTACGTTAGCATGGGCGTTGAGCATTTGTGGTAAGATAGCGACAGGCAATCAGTCTCACTTTAGCCCAGATGCAGAATTGTAAAACTCGGCGCCCTAACGGGTTCTGTTATACTCATAGTCTTCGCGTTCGCTGGTGCCCACTCTCAGCTCCGGCGGCATAGTCGGACGAACGCTGGTCAATGCGTGCACGTCCAGAGCCGCCTTGTCGATCCATCGTTCCAGCAGCACCAGTTTGTCGGGATCGACAGCACTTTGAAATACCTCGAACTGTTCACAGCCAGGCTCTTTCATCACCTCTGTGCAGTAAGCGCTATATAGTTGTGCGAGCTCCGCGCCTCTTCCCGGTGCCGCTGCGATAGTTACAATCAGCCTAATTGCCATATCCTCTCCTCTTTCCCGGCTTGGCCGGTGACTAATATCATCTCGCACCGGCGCAATCGAAACAATCTGCGACCGGAGTAGTGGCCACACAATCATGCGGCGGGCGCAAGCTGCGCCCCGCCGCTTCTTACGTCCGCTTAGTGCCGGCGCGCGCGAACTCGTCCCGTCGTGCTACTGTCGCCTTTAAAAGATGAGCCGGGATTTCTTTCGCGCCACCCAGCACCTCGGCGAAAATCGCCATCTGGGCAGCCTCCTCGACGATCAAGTTGGCCCGCGCCGCTGACCCTGGGTCGGCGCCAAAGGCGAGCACCCCATGATTTTCCAACAGCACTGCCTTGGTATTAGTGGCGCTGTTCAAAGCCGCGGCAATATTGTCCACGGATGCCGCCGAGCCCCGAGGGCCGTAAGGAGCCAGCGGCACACCATCGGTCATATCGGCGCGCACCAAGGCCTCATAAGAGCAGGATAGGGAGCGGCCGGCTAGCGCGAAACTGGTGGCGTAAGTGGAATGAGTGTGCACCACAGCGCCCGTCTCAGGGCGTTGCTTGTAAACCACGGCGTGCATGTGGACGATTTCAGCGTTGGTCGGATTAATTTCACCTTCGAGGAGTCGTCCATCAAGATCGAGGAGCGCGAGATTCTCAGGATTGAGACTGTCGAACGAACTGGTCGCGGTGAGCAGAATAGTATTGGTGTTCGGCACACGCACGCTGAAGTTACCATGATGGCTCATCGAAATCGCGCCGACGCGAACCAGCATATTCGCGCCATCGACAACAGCTTGGCGCAAGGCTAGATGACCGAGTGTCATAATTCCTCCTTTGCTAACTGAACCTCAACGATCGATGTCGCGGACGAACCGCCGAAGAACGACAAAGTCAATGACGAGCGCACATAGGCTCAGGCGCTACGCTGGTCATAGATGAACTTACCTTTGCAAACTTTCATATGACTATCGGCAGATGTATTCTTCCTAGCGTATGAGGCGACATCGTAATAACTCCACCAGTTCGCAAGTGGTTACAACAGCTCATTTCTTTGGTTCCAGAAAACTCAGCCGTTCGGCCATCGGTGTCTGTGCAAAAACGTATCCGCACGCCTGGCAGGTGCGAATCTGTTCGTTGTCGTTAAACTCCTGATAGACGGCGGAAACCTGGCTTGGAATATTGCCCTGATTCACGACTCGACTGAGTACCAGTTCGTCGCATCTCTCACAGAACCAGGCAAACTCTTCTTTTTCTTCATCACGTCGTTTGCGTTCGATCACCAGACCCCAGGTGTTTTCATAGCGGCGCGGCGAATGCGGCAGATCGCCGGGACAAACAAAAATCTCTCCCTGTTTGATCGTAACGACCTCTCGCCTTTCGCCCGGCGGCTTCAAGTGCAGCTCCATGTCGCCTTCGATTTGGTAAAAAAACTCGTCGCCAGGCTCGATGTGAAAATCGAGCCGAGTATTGGGCCCGCGCAGAATCATCACCAAGAAATCTTTGTGATGGACGATGAGTTGATTGGTTCTGAACGGAGGGTTGAAAAGGTGCTGATTCTCCGTCACCCAGCGCTTTAAATTGAATGTCGAAAGCGTATCCATCACCACTACTCGAACTCAGGCTGGCGCAACCTAGAGGTAAACGCCAAATCAATGCAGATTTTTTCGGGCGCACTCCCGCGCGACGCCGTCAGTTAGTGCCCACCAAATCGATAAGCCCTTACGCAGCGCCTTGAGCACTCTGACTTGGAGCTCATTCGTGGTAGCAAACCGTTGGACGAGCTCGTAGCCGATATTGCTGTGCTCGGTGTCGGCCTCGCCATGTTCGGCAAAAAATTCGATGTTGTTCGAACTCAATCCGTAGTGGGTCTTGAAGGCTTTGAAGAATCTGCCGCCGGTCAATTGATTGGAAAACT
>JAICQI010000198.1 GCA_025937955.1 Pyrinomonadaceae bacterium | reverse complement strand
AGGCTGCGTTCCGGCTGCAAGTCTTCGACAAGCACTTCAAAAGGCAGATCCTGATGCGCGTAAGCTTCGAGCGTGACTTTGCGCACGCGGGCCAGGAGCTCCGGAAAATGCGGGTCGCCGGAAAGGTCGGTGCGCAGCACGAGGGTGTTGACGAAGAACCCGATCAGGTTTTCGATCTCGATACTATTGCGATTCGCTATCGGCGCACCGATGACGATCTCGTCCTGACCGGTGTAGCGGCAGAGCAGCGTCTTAAAAGCCGCCAGCAACAGCATGAAGAGCGTCACGCCTTCGCGCCGGCAAATAACATTGAGCGATTGGCTCAAGCCACGCGGCAGAGTGGTCGTAAAGGTAGCGCCGCGAAAGCTCTGCACCTCCGGACGCGGATGATCAGTCGGCAAATCGAGCACCGGGAGATCGCCGGCGAGCTGTTTTCGCCAGTAAGCGAGTTGCTGGTCCAACACGTTGCCGGCCAGCCAGTGGCGCTGCCAGTGCGCGAAGTCTGCGTATTGCACGGGCAAGTCTTCGAGCGGAGACTCTCTGCCCTCGCTAAAAGCCTTGTAGAGCTTGCCCACCTCGCGCACCATCACACCCTGCGACCAACCATCGGAGACGATGTGATGAACAGTCATTAACAGCACGTGCTCTTCTGGTCCAAGGCGCACGAGGCTCGCACGCACGAGTGGTGAGCGAGTGAGGTCGAAGGGCTTGCTCGCCTCTTCCGACACCAGCTCCAACAGGCGCGACTCCCGCTTATCCTCATCTACCCCGCTGAGATCGATCAGCTCGATCTGGAGCTCCGGTGGTGGTCCAACGAACTGGGCCGGTTTACCATCGGCCATGCCGTAGTAGGTGCGCAGGATCTCGTGCCGCCGCACGAGTTCGTTCAGCGTGCGCCTGAGTGCCTCACCATCAAGTGCGCCAGTCAGACGCACCGCAGTAGGAATGTTGTACGCGGACGTGCTCGGTTCCAACTGATAAAGGAACCAGAGACGTTGTTGCGAGAACGACAGCGGGAGATTGCCGGTACGAGGCACGGGAACAATCGGCGGAGCCTGCAAACCACTCTCAGCACCTAACGCGTCCTCGACTGCTGCAGCCTGTTCAGTTAGTGTTGCCGACTCGAAGAAAAGCTTCAGCGGCAACTCCGCACCGAACTGCGCCTGCGCCCGCGAGACCAGCTGCGTCACCAGCAGTGAATGCCCACCGAGCTCGAAGAAGTTATCGTTAATACCAACACGTTCGACCTTCAACACATCAGCCCAAATGCGGGCCAGCAACTCCTCGACAGGCGTTCGCGGCGCTGAGAAATCCGATGTGGCGTGGACCTCATCGGGCGTGGGCAGTGCGAGCCGATCGACTTTGCCGTTCGGCGTCAGTGGGAGTTGATCGAGAATGACGAACGCGGACGGGACCATGTAGTCGGGTAAAGTTGAGTGAAGCGTCTTTTGCAATCTGTCCACTGCGACATCGCCGACGATATAAGCAATGAGGCGCTTGTCTCCGTTGCCGTAGTCGCGCGCCACCACCACCACTTGCTGCACTCCCGGCGCGCGCGCGATGGCAGTCCCTACTTCGCCGAGCTCGATGCGATAACCCCGCACCTTAACCTGTTCGTCTCGGCGTCCAATAAACTCGATGTTGCCATCCGCGCGATAGCGAGCCATGTCGCCGGTGCGATAAAGCCGCGCCCCAGGCTCGGTACTGAATGGGTTTGGAATGAAGCGCTCGGCAGTCAAACTCGCGCGGCCATGATAACAACGCGCCAGGCCATGACCGCCTGCATACAACTCGCCGGTAAATCCCGGCGGAGCTAATTGCAGATTTTCATCCAGGATAAAGACTTGCGTGCCGGCAATGGGCCGGCCGATGGGCACAGAGCCGTTGAACTCATCGATCACATAGCAGCAGGTAAACGTGGTGTTTTCAGTTGGACCATAGCCGTTGATCAATCTGCATGAGGGCGCGGCGTCGATGAATTTTCTTACATGCGAGGGCGATAAAACATCTCCTCCTGCGAGTAACTGTTTGAGTGCTGTAAGGGGTTCGAGTTGCTCGTCAACCATCTGGTGAAACAACCCCGCGGTCAACCACAAGGTTGTCACGCGATAGTGCGCGAGTGTACGACCCAGATCTCCCAGCGAGGCCATGCCCGGAGGCATGAGTACGAGTTGCGCTCCGTTAAGCAGGCTGCCCCAGATTTCAAAAGTTGAAGCATCGAAAGCAAGCGGCGCAAATTGTAAAAAAACCTCATCCGGACCGAAGTGCGCGTAGTCGTTGCCGATGACTAACCGCACGACGCCCCGATGCGGCACGGCAACTCCTTTCGGTGTCCCCGTCGAGCCTGACGTATAGCTGATGTATGCCAGGTGCTCCGGCGTAACGTTTCGTTCGGGGTTCTGTTCACTCTCACCCGCGATCAGCGGCCAATCAGAGTCGAGCAAAATTACGGGTGCCTGATGTACGGGCAGTTTTTCTTCAGACTCAGCCACACTGAGCACCAACTGCACCTCGGCATCATCAAGCATGAACAACAACCGTTGCTCTGGATACGAGGGATCGAGCGGAACGTAAGCCGCGCCTGCCTTGAGCACACCAAGCACGGCCACGATCAGCTCGACCGAACGTTCGATGCAAATCCCGATACGTGTTTCTGCACCGGCGCCGTAAGTTTGTAAGTAATGGGCCAACTGGTTCGCGCGACGGTTCAATTCCTCGTAAGTCACACGCTCATCGCCAAACGCCAGCGCGAACTTTTCCGGTGCGCGTGCGGCCCACGTTTCGAAGAGATCGGGAATGTTTTTGTTTGGAAACGAACGCAGTGGATCGTTCCACTCAAACAGCAACTGCTCTCGTTCCCTGCTGGAGAGCAACTCAATGCGAGACACTTGCTGTTCAGGGTTGGCAACCACTGATTCCAAAAGCATTCGATAGCGCTCGGCCAGTAGGCGAATAGTTGACTCAGCAAACAAGTTGGTGCTGTAAACAATCGCTCCCAGGATCCCTTCAGGGGTCGACGTGAAGTGCAGTTCCAGATCAAAACGCGTGGTCTCAGCCGTAAACTCGTGTGGTTGTAAGGTTATTCCTGTCAGTTCGAGTGCATGAGCCGGAGCGTTCTGAAGATCAAAGACTATTTGAAAGATCGGATTGCGGCTCAGATCCCTGACGGGTTGCAGTTCCTCGACGAGCAACTCGAAAGGCAAATCCTGGTGCGCATACGCACCCAATGAGACTTCGCGCACACGATGCAACAACTCTCGAAAAGTCGGATTTCCGGAAATATCTGTTCGCAGCGCCAGCGTGTTAACAAAGAACCCGATCAAGTCTTCGAGCTCTTCGCGATTGCGATTTGCTACCGGAGTGCCGACCACGAGCTCGCTCTGGCCGGTGTAACGGAAGAGCAACGCCTTGAGGGCCGCCAGAAGGGTCATGAATAACGTCGCGCCTTCGCGCCGGCTCAAAGCAGTGAGTGATTCGGAGAGTTCCGCTGAGAGCTCAAAGAGAAAAGTCGCGCCACGATAATTCAACTGCGGCGGGCGCACGCCATCCGTAGGCAGATCTAACGAGGGCGGCGCGCCTGCCAGATGCTTGCGCCAGTACGCTAACTGCCGGTCCAGCTCGCCATCCTTCAACCAGCCTCGCTGCCATTGCGCGAAGTCGGCATACTGGATCGACAACTCCGGAAGCGGTGAGCGCTCCCCTTTCACCCCTGCTTCATAAAGCGCGCCGAGTTCCATCTTTAAGACACCCTGCGACCACCCGTCACTGATAATGTGGTGCATCGTCAGGATCAACACGTGCTCTTCGTTCCGCAGGCGCAGCAATACGGCCCGGATTAATGGACCATGGACGAGATCGAAAGGTTGTGCCGCTTCTTCCTGCGAGTGCCGCATGGCTTCTCGCTCGCGCACTTCGTCAGGCAGGTCAGTCAGATCAACTATTCGAATCGATAACTCGAGAGTCGGGGCAATGATCTGCACCGGCTGACCGGCAACGGAGTCGAAGGTGGTGCGTAGGCTTTCATGGCGCCGAACGATCTCATTCAAGCTCCAATTGAGAACTGCGACGTCAAGCTTGCCGATGAGACGCACCCCGGCAGGTATGTTGTAAGCCACCAGCCCCGGTTCTAACTGGTCCAGGAACCAGAGACGCTGCTGTGCGAATGACAGCGGCACTGGTCCATTCCGCGGACTCGGACGGATCGTCTGCTCGTCAGCTTCGCGGGATACGCGACCCGCCAGGCGTTTTTCGAGCAACGCGCGCTTGGTCGCTGATAGTTGAGTCTTAGAGTTCATTTTGCAAAAGCCGTTCAGCCTCTTCTTCGCTGAGGTTTTCCAGTTGTTCGACCACCAAATCCATAACGACCTGGGCCAACTCGAACACTGTTGGTTTCCAGAAAAGCTCGCGCAACGGCAGCTCGATCTCGAAGATCCGGCGTACGCGAGAGACGAGCCTTGTCGCGAGGATCGAGTCGCCACCCAGTTCGAAGAAGTCGTCGTGAATACCAACTTTATCGAGCGCCAGGACATTCTTGTACAGTTCGACTAATCTCGCCTCCGTTGGAGTCTCAGGAGCGACGTATTCTCGCCGCAGCTCAGGTCTGGATGCGTCGGGAGCCGGCAGCGCGGCCCTGTTTACCTTTCCGTTAGGCAACAGCGGCAACTCTTCGAGACTGACAAACAGCGATGGAATCATGTACTCCGGCAAGACCTGAATGAGGAACGTCCGCCATTCGCTCGCCGTCGGCAATGGCTCCTGATTCCCAACCAGGTAGGCAACGAGACGTTGTTCACCCTCGCGGACTTCGCGCGCAACCACCACCACGGCTCGTACTGATTCGTGCAGCGACATCACCGCTTCCACTTCTCCTAGCTCGATGCGAAAGCCTCGCACTTTAACCTGATGGTCCGATCGACCCGCAAATTCCAGGCTCCCGTCTTCGCCGTAACGCACCAGGTCGCCGGTGCGATACAGGCGCGCGCCCCGTTCGCGACCAAACGGATCCGGCACAAACTTCTCCGCGGTCAACTCGGGACGATTTAGATACCCCTGTGACAAGCCCGCGCCTCCGATGCAGAGCTCGCCGTAGATGCCGACCGGAACAGGATTCATAAACTGGTCCAACACGTAAAAGCTTGTGTTCGCGATCGGTTGACCGATCGGCACCGGACCCGCGCCTTCAGTCACTTGAATCGCACTGGAAAAGATCGTCGTCTCGGTTGGGCCATAAAGGTTCCACAGCTCGGCGCTTTTAGTTAAAAGTTGATTGGCAAGCGGCCGATCGAGCGCTTCTCCTGTGCTAATCACCTTCAGCGCTGAATTGCCCCGCCAGCCTGCGTCAATCAGCATGCGCCAGGTGGCAGGCGTGGCTTGCATCACCGTCGCGCCCGATTTCACCAACAACCGGGCCAGCTCTATGCCGTCAGCAGCAACTTCGCGGCTCGCAATAACGACGCGGCCGCCAACAATCAACGGCACGAAGATCTCCGCCAAAGCGATATCAAACGAGAGCGTACTGACGGCGAGCATCGTGTCTGTGGCTTTCGGCGACGTTTTGGAAATCACTGCGTGGAGCAGGTTGACGACGGAGCGGTGCGACACTTCGACGCCTTTTGGCTGGCCTGTCGAGCCGGACGTGTAAATGACGTAAGCGCGCTGCTGAGCGCCTCCTTGGAGTGCGCCGACTTGTCGGCGCTTTGGCCAAAGCGGTGCCAAGGCACCGCACTCCAAATCGGCATCGAGGTAGACTATGCGTCCTTCAAAGACGGGTATTTTTGCGTCGAGTCGCAGTTCGGTCAGCAATACTCGCGCTCCCGAATCCCTCAACATAAAGTCAAGACGTTCCGCGGGATACTTCTCATCCAACGGCAGGTACGCACCGCCGGCCTTCAGAATGCCAAGGAGCGCCACCACCATCCGCAACGAACGCGATGTTAAAAGACCCACCAGTTCTCCATTCTCAACACCCGCTTCTCTGAGGTAATGCGCCACGCGATTCGCCTGTTCGTTCAACTCGCGATAAGTAAGCCGTTCGTTTTCAAACAACAGCGCGACATCATCGGGGCTCTGCTTCGCTTGCGCTTCAAACAGTTCGTGGATACATCGATCGGTTGGATATGCGACCGCGGTGTCGTTCCACTCGATCAGCAGTTGCCGCTTTTCGTTCTCGCTTAACAGCGGCAAGTCTGACAAACGCTGCGTTGGATCGACCGCGACGCTTTCCAGAATATTTTCCAGATGCTTCGTCATGCGTTCGATTCGTTCGCGGCGATACAAGTCCGTCGGATACTCAATATCAACTTCGTATCCCTCACCGGTTTCGGTCATCGCGAGCGTCATGTCGAAACGCGACGCGCCGTTGTCGATGTCGAGATGCTTCGCGGTCAAGCCGAGCGTCTCCATCACCGTCAGTTCGGGGAAGTCGAGATAGATCAGTGAATGCTGCACAATCGGATTGCGGCTGGCGTCCTGCACGGGCCGCAGTTCCTGGACCAGCTTGCCAAATGGCAGGTCCTGGTTCGCGAAACCTTCAAGCACCGTCTCGCGCTCACGCTGGAGCAGTTCGCGGAACGTCGGATTCCCGGAAAGATCCGTGCTCAGCACGATCAGGTTCAGCAAATAGCCCACCATGTTCTGCAACTCCGGACGGTTGCGATTCGCGAAGGTGGCGCCGACGAGAATTGACTCCTGGGTGGTGTAGCGGTAGAGCAGCGCCTTGTAGGCAGCAAGCGCGACGGTAAACATCGTCACACCTTCGCGGCGACTCAACTCACGGAGCGCGTCGAGCAGTCTTCTGGAGTAGCGGGTATAAACACGAGCGCCGCGGAAATTTT
The DNA here is from genome assembly GCA_025937955.1 of Pyrinomonadaceae bacterium. Classification (GTDB taxonomy): domain Bacteria; phylum Acidobacteriota; class Blastocatellia; order Pyrinomonadales; family Pyrinomonadaceae; genus PSRF01. Next base: position 1,996 of record JAICQI010000198.1, on the reverse strand, counting down.
GAATCGGAGGCCGCGGAAAATCTGTCGGCACTTCGAGAACGAACGGCAGTCCGGTCAATCTCCTGGTCCAGTAGGCCGCCTGGCGTTGATAGATCTCGCTCTCCGCTCTGCTGCGCTGCCAGAGCGAGTAGTCAGCATACTGAATCGGCAAGGCCGGCAGAGGCGACGGACGGTTGTTAGCAAAAGCTTCGTATAGCAAGCCGGTCTCCTGCTCGAAGATCGCGCCCGACCATCGATCGGTGACCGTGTGATGCATGTTGAAGTGCATCACATAATCGTCCTCAGCAAGCCGCAACAAGCCCACGCGAAGCAGCGGTCCCTGCTCCAGATTGAAAGGCCGGGAGAAGTCTTCAGTCACCAGGCGCAGTGCCTCCTGCTCGCGCTGTTCGAGCGGCACAGACTGCAAATCAACCGGCGTAAGCTTGACCTCCAGCGTTGGGTGGATGACCTGCATCGGTTGATCGTCCACGACGGTGAAAGTCGTGCGCACGACTTCATGGCGCGCGATCAGCTCGTTGACGACTCGTTCCATCAGTGCCACGTCCAGCCGACCCTTGATCCGGCTGGCGCTGAAAATGTTATAAGCCGCGTTGCCGGGTTGCAGTTGCTCGATAAACCAAAGTCGTTCCTGATCGATTGAAGTCGGAAACAGGTTGACGTCTTCACGCGGGCGACGCGGAATCTGGTCGACCTGGGGCGCACGCAATCCCTTCGCCTTCAGAGACGCTTCAAAGCGAACCCGCTGTTCGGGACTTAGCGCTGCAATTCTTGCTGAAAGGTCGTTCATAAGTTCTTTTGAAAAATATTTCCACGCAAAGGCGCAAAGACGCAAAGAAAACCCTTTAGAGACGCGGCAGCGCTTTGCGCCTTTGCGCCTTTGCGTGAGAAATATTCTTAAGGTCATCCAACCTCTCGAGACTCCTCAACACAGAATCTGCATCAACTCCAAAATCGATCAGACAAGCAATCTCATCAACACCGACCTCCACTAGTGTATCGATCAATCGCGCACACTTATCAGGCGTGCCCATCAGCGTGCTCGCCTCGAAGTACTTCTCGAACGCAACACTCATCAGCGCCACTTTGTCCGCCTCGTTGACACCAGCGACGCCCGCGAGGGTTGTTTCATACTGCTTGAAATAGGTGCGCAGGTAATTGGAGAAAGGCACGCGAACTTTTTCTTTGACTTCCTGATCGTCGTCGCCAACAAACGTGTGCAGCATGATCGTCACTACGCCCGTGCGTGGATCGTGGCCGTGCATTGCGCGAGCCTCGCGATAGAGCTTTATGCGTTGGGCCAACTCTTCAGGGGAGTAACCGATGTAGGCTGCCAAAACATTGGCCCCGATCACTCCAGCTCTGCGCCATGTTTCGGCGCTACCCGAACTCGTGATCCAGATGGGCAGTTGCGGCTGAATCGGACGTGGCAGAATTCGAAACTCGACTTCCGATCCACCGGCGCCCGGCAGTTTTACCTTCTCCCCGGCCCACAACCGTTGAATCAACTCGATGTGACGAAACATCACTTCTTTGCGGTCGTCGTATATTTCCGGCGCAAATATGAAGTCGTTCGTATGCCAGCCCGAAGCAAATGAAACTGCCACACGGCCATGCGAGAGGTTGTCAACCAGCGACCATTCTTCGGCAACGCGCACCGGGTGATGAAGCGGCAAGGCAACGCTGCCGGCCCGAATCTGTATTCGCTCCGTTAGCACCGCCAGCGCTGCACTCAGAACAGATGGGTTGGGATATAGACCACCGAAATCCTGGAAGTGGCGCTCCGGTGTCCAGACAGCAGTAAATCCGTGCTGATCGGCAAACTTTGCGCTCTCCAACACCAGCCGGTATTTGTCGTCAGAGGTCTTGGAACCATCGTCAGAAAAGAAGTAAAGACTGAAGCTGATGCTTGCAGCGGTCGGATGGTGCTCTTCGGGCAACTGCGCGGCGGTTGCGCTCGGTTCCAACTGCAGTTCGTCAGGCGTTAGCGACTCGATCT
>JAICQI010000420.1 GCA_025937955.1 Pyrinomonadaceae bacterium | reverse complement strand
TTTCCCCTAACAGCGGGGGGCAAGCCCCTCTTCCTGACTTGTTCGAATCAGAAGTTGTAGTTCAATCAGGAGTTTGATTATGAGTAGTAGAAGGTTGCGGGTGGGAATTCTTGGTGCGACGGGGATGGTGGGGCAACGGTTTATTCAATTGCTCGCCGATCACCCGCAGTTTGAAGTAACCGCGGTTGCCGCTTCCGATCGATCGCAGGGCAAGGCGTATGGCGACGCGTGCTCGTGGCGCTTAATGGGTGAAATGCCTTCGTCAGTTCGATCGCTGCAGGTCCAGGCACCGGCGCCGCCGCTTGACTGTGACCTCGTATTTTCCAGTCTTCCCGGCGACATCGCGCGCGAGACTGAAGGCAGCTTTGCGGCTGCCGGATGCCCGGTTATCAGCAACTCATCCGCGTATCGCATGGACGCAGACGTACCGTTGCTCATCCCCGAAGTGAATCATCCACACCTCGGGTTGCTTTCACGACAACGACAACAGAATTCGTCAGGTGGCTTCATTGTTACCAACCCGAACTGCTCGGCGATCATGCTGGCGCTGGCGCTCGCCCCGTTGCATGCTGCGTTTGGCATCACCACGGTCGCTGTCACGACGTTGCAAGCACTTTCAGGCGCGGGCTATCCCGGTGTTGCTTCGCTCGACATCCTCGACAACGTGTTGCCTTACATCCCGAGCGAGGAAGAGAAGATCGCAGCAGAGACCACGAAGATCCTGGGCCACTTCTCCAGCGAACAGATCGAACCAGCGCCAATGGTTGTCAGTGCTCAGTGTCACCGCGTAAATGTTGCCGACGGACACATGGGGGCAGTCCGCGTGAAGTTGTCGCGGCAGGCCAGGTTGTCGGAACTGCGTGATGTGCTGGCATCGTTCCGTTCGTTGCCGCAGGAACTCGGGTTACATTCCGCGCCGGCAACGCCGATTGTTGTTCGTGACGAGCCCGATCGCCCGCAGCCAAAGTTGGACCGGGATGCGGGGCAGGGAATGACCGTCACGGTCGGCAGGTTGATGCCTGACTCAGTGCTTGATTACAGGTTTGTGGTGCTGAGTCACAACACGATTCGCGGCGCCGCAGGCGCGGCGATTTTGAATGCGGAGTTGTTGATAGCGTTGGGCCATCTGAAATGAAGCCACCAAAAGGCACAAAACAATTCGTCAAAGCATTTGTGGTTTTTGTACTTCTTCTTTTTAGCGGTTCTACAGCAGCACAGTCCCTCGACGATCGGGTAAAACCGATCGTCGCCTCATTCAAAGGCAAAGTCAGTCTCTTCGCGAAGAACCTCGACACCGGTGAAACTTACGCGCTCAACGCCGACGAGCGCGTGCGCACGGCCAGCACGATCAAGATCGCTGTGATGATCGAAGCCTTCGCGCGCGTCGAGGAAGGTAAAGCGAAGTGGACTGACGAAGTCGTCCTGACGAAAGAGAAGAAAGTCTCCGGATCAGGCATCCTTGGCGAACTCTCCGACGGTCTCAAGCTGACGCTGCGCGATGCCGTCAACCTCATGATGATCCTCAGTGACAACACCGCAACAAACCTCGTGCTCGACGTCCTCACCACCGACGCCGTGAATGCACGCATGGAGTCGCTTGGTTTTAAACAGATCAAGATCATGAGGAAAGTCGGCAGTGGCGGCGAGAGTATGGCCGGCAAAGATCCGGAGAACAAGAAGTACGGATTGGGCATGGCGACGCCGCGCGAGATGGTCCTCGTAATGGAAAAGCTCGAGCGTGGCGAGATCGTCAGGCCGGGTGTTTCCAAAGAGATGATCGAACTGATGAAGCGCGAGCAGGGTCGCAACGCGATTGGCCGTTCGCTCTGGAACGTTCCGATGGCAAGCAAGTACGGCGCATTGGATCGACTGCGGAGCGCGGTGGGAATGCTTTACACCAGGAACGGCCGGATCGCGATGGCGATCTCCTGTGACGATATGCCCGAAACCATCTGGTCAGTCGACAATCCTGCCTACTTGCTGATATCACGATTGTCCGAAGTCCTTGCAGACGGGCTCGCGAAAAATTAATAGAAACCTACGTTCATCCGCGAAAAAGCCGTAGCAAAAATTGCCAACTCCTCCGAATTTGTAGATTACTCGCCAGAAATTTGGATTTCCTCTCCCTCATAAAAATCCAGTGAGCTCTGTTTTATCGGTAAAACCAAGGAGATCGAACCCGATCTGACGCGACACTTGGTGCGGAATAATAGCTGCAAGATTTGACTCTCTCTCCGTATTGGAATCAGCCCGATGTTTGTAAAAGACTGATTCAGTTTGGGATTGGGCAAGATTTGCAACGCGGTATCGGCTCTAGTCAGTTTCGTCAAAGTTGGAATTTCTCTTGCTCGCTGTACCGCGCTAGCTCTCACGATAAAACTCTCTTGGAGGAAATATGAGAAGACTCGAACTCTTTGCATGGCCGATGCGGACGATTCTCGGAGCTCTCGTTGTTATGCTCCTGATGTACGGCAACGCAGCCGGCCAATCTGGAACGGCGGCGGTCCGTGGGACGGTTCTTGACCCTCAGGGCAATGCTGTAGCCGGCGCATCCATTACACTCAGCGATGCCACCCGGAATTTTTCGCGCACCCAGACCACAAATGCTGATGGCGGTTATAACTTCACACTGTTGCCGCCAGGGGTCTATCAGATTGAGGTTGAAGCCACTGGTTTTAAGAAATCGGTTGTCAATAATGTTGAAGCGAAAGTCGACACGGCGGCCGAAAAAGATATTTCTCTCGAAGTAGGCGCTATCACCGAAACGGTCAACGTCATCGCCGGCGGCGAAGCCGCACTCAATACGAGTGACGCGACACTTGGCAATACCTTTGAATCACGACGGATTGAAGAGCTCCCTCTCAACGCTCGTAATATCGTCGGCCTTCTGTCATTGCAACCAGGAGTGACGCGCGCCGGGGAAGTCACAGGGAGCCGTCGCGATCAGGCAAACATTACGCTCGACGGAGTCGACGTGAACGAGCAGCAGAGCGGTCTCGACATCGTGACGGGTGACGCTTTTGGAAGCGTGCTGCGCGTGACACCGGATTCGGTGCAAGAGTTTCGCGTGACGACGTCGGTACCCAATGCCGATCAGGGACGATCTTCTGGTGGCCAGGTTTCTCTGATCACCAAATCCGGATCGAACGATTTTCATGGATCACTCTTCGAGTATCACCGCAATACGGTGACTACCGCGAATGACTTCTTCAATAATGCAGCCGGCCGGTTCGAAGCCACCGACGCGCAGGTGCTCAACGGAACTGCGCAAGTCGGCGACGAGAGAGTCCCTCGTCCAAAACTAATCCGTAATATCTATGGCGGCTCGATTGGTGGACCAATCAAAAGAGACAGAGCGTTCTTTTTCTACACCTTTGAAGGCCGGCGCGATGCCGCTGAGCAATCGGTGTTACGGACCGTCCCCACCGCTTCGCTGCGAGAAGGAAATGTTACTTACGTGACGTCCAGCACTACACTAGGTTTTGGATGTGCTACTGCCAGCAATCCCAGTCGACGTTGCATTACACTTACCCCGGCTAACATTGCAACACTCTATCCCGCTACTGGTGGGGTCAATCAAGCGGGACTCGCTCTCTTGCGTACAGCACCTTTGCCGAATGACTTCACCACCGGTGATGGTCTCAATGTTGCGGGCTTTCGTTTCAATGCCCCCATCTCCACCGAGCTGGCATCACACATCATGAAGCTCGACTTCACGCTGACAGATAAGCAGGCGTTGTACTTGCGCGGCAACTATCAAAACGATCTCTATGGCCGTGCGCCGCAGTTTCCGGATACTCCTTCACCCAGCTTGTGGGTTAACCCCAAGGGCTTTGTAGTCGGCCACGTCTGGAACGTGAGCAACACAGTGGTAAACAATGTGCGGGTAGGCCTGACCCGACAAGCATTCACTCAAGGCGGCGACGCCGACGCAAACTCAGTAAATTTCCGCTTCGTCTATCAGCCGTTTCTATACCAGCGTGCGCTCAGGCGAACTACTCCCGTATGGAACATTACGGATGATGTCTCATGGATTAAGAACACGCATTCGGTGCAGTTCGGAACAAACATCCGCTTCATCCGGAATAACCGCGAGACGTTCGCCAACTCTTTCGATACGGCGATAGTCAATCCTTCGTTTTACGCCAACTCCGGATCTACTTTGAATAACCCTATACCAGCCCTGGACCCGGGGTTCGTCTTTGATGCTCGTGCCGCGGTGGCCTCAGTGCTGGGACGCTATTCACAGTATTCGTTCAACGTTAACTACGACTTGGACGGAGATCTATTGCCGGTAGGCGCGCCTAGTGTTCGTACTTTTGCTACGGAAGAATATGAATTCTATGGCCTCGACAGTTGGAGAATTAAGCCCAACTTAACTATTACCGGCGGTCTTCGTTGGGGATATAACACCCCGGTCTACGAGACCGAAGGCTTTCAGGTGACACCGGATGTCAGCCTGGGTGAATTCTTCCAGCGGCGAGTCGCGGGCGCAGAGAGCGGCCGGCCCGTGAACGATCTGATTACGCTCGACCTGGCAGGACCGGTTAATGATCGTCCCGGTTTCTATGACAAGGATTTGAACAACTTTGCACCAAGCATAGCTGTCGCCTGGTCTCCGGATTTCGGTGACAACTGGTTTGGACGCCTGGTCGGACGTGAGGGCCGGTCAGTTGTGCGCGGCGGCTTCCGCATGGTCTACGATCGTATTGGTAGCGCGCTGGCGGTCAGTTTTGATCTCAATAACGCACTGGGGTTTGCTTCTTCAGCGACGCTCTCTGCGAATACCATCAATACGACCACGCGCCTGGGACCACTATTTACCGGGCTCGACCAGAATTTCCGAGGGGGTACCTTCACGAATTTCCTGCCTGTGCCGGGACCTATTACTTTTCCGCTTTCGCATCCGGCCGACGAGGCCCAGCGCATCGAGCAAACACTCGACGATACGCTGACCACGCCAACGCAGTACACATGGAACGCTTCGTATGGCCGAGAATTGCCGAAAGGTTTCTCTGTGGAAGCGAGCTATGTGGGACGCATGGGACGCGACCTGATGATAGTGCGCGATATCATGCACCTCAATAACCTTAAAGATCCCACGTCGGGTCAAACCTGGTACGACGCTGCTGCGGTCTTTGCCGATCTTCGCGCCAGGAATATCCCCTTTGATAGCTCGCAGGTGCCTCGAATCCCGTTCTTCGAGAATCTCTTTCCCGGCAATAGCATTATCAACGCCTACATCGCGAACTTTGGATTTGACCCGACCGATTTCATCGGCGGCCTGACACCGTCGCAAATGGCCTATTCACTTGCGTCCGATGACTTCTTTGCGATCGCGGACTACACGTTCCTGCAGGCCGTACTCGACGACTTCTCACCGGTGATTGGTCCAAACGCGTTCTTCCATCCGCAGTATGCGGCTTTCCAAACTCTGTCGACGATCGGTTCGGCTGATTACCACGGCGGAACTCTGACGGTGCGACACCGGTTCAAGTCAGACATTTTCTTCGACTTCAATTACACGTTCTCGAAGTCGATTGACAATGGTTCACCGCTCGAGTCGGTTGCCGTTCTCGCCAACGTGACTCGTAATCCGCTCAATCTGGATCTATCGAGATCATTCTCT